>CAZIWJ010000201.1:0-6866 GCA_964542855.1 uncultured Roseivirgaceae bacterium | reverse complement strand
GGTTGTTGAGTTACATGATTTCATGTCGTATTCTTTGTTCACCTCCAAATGGCAGCTAACGCCAGCGCGTGCATAAACCACCTCCCCAAATCTACAAATTCCCGGCCATACCTGCCAGCGCCATCCTCAGGCGCCATGCCCTACAATATTCTTGGAAGTTATTTGCTGGTCCAAATATGAGCCCAAGGCCGACACACCAAAACCGAAATGGCGAATTGGCATCCTTAATTTTGAGGCTAGACCATCATCATTTTTGATCAAATTTTTATCAGGTCAACCCCGCGCTAGGGTTTTTCCATAGGTAACAAATATAGATAAAAGTGGCTCCTCGTGCCTTTAGGCACGGTCTGTGAGTTTGGTGCGTTTGCCCTTAATATGGGTCTTTTAGCGTCCCAAAAGATCCATTTTTTGCAAACTATAATTCGAAGCCAAACAAACATTTTTTACCTCGGCCCAAATACTGGGGTATAATTTTGCATACTCACAGGCACACTCTAAAGCTAACCAAATAGAAGTATTAATACGAAAAGGGACATCGTTATAATCTTGGTCTTTTTGCAACCCAATAATTATTCCCCCTTCCAAATATTTAACCTTTTCGACAAAACCTGCCTTACTTAGGCTAAAAGTAGCTGCAACAGCTTTTCTAGCTACGTCGATTATATATACTTTATTTAATCCATCTAAAGCAATTAAAATATTGTCTTCTTGGCTGTAAATCAAATGCGTGATGAGATAATCTGAAATTGGTAAAGGGGTGTTTTGATTGTTCTTAAGATTGTAGAACTGTATTTCCCCATTGTATCCTCCTATTGCCAATTCGTGATTATTGATAAATGTTCCCTTTGGGTCGTAGTGGTTGGGTTCTTTTTTTGTCCAAACTTCCTGACCACTTTGAATGTCAAAAACGACCATTTTGCCAAATACACCAAGTGCTAACAAGCGTTTTCCATCATGAGATTGCATGAAGAAATCTACCTCATCATCGTCGAAAGGAGCTGTCCAGACAGTGTCCCTACTCGTAAGAACAACTTTCATCAAATAATTTTCATGCGCAACAATAGCCTCACCACTTGCTTGAATCGGAGAGATGGCGCTTATGGTTTCTTCTGAATGATACTCAAGGAGTATGCGATTAAGTGAATCTGTAACTCTCAGTGTTGACTTTTCATGGACACTTAATTTAAGTTTATCAGGAAAGGTATCGCCAGCTATCCGAATATCATGCTCTCCCAGTTCCGAAAATAGTAAGGAAGTCTTTCCGATTGAGGGGTCTGTGAATGCATCATTAAACGCTTCTTGAGCAATTTGACCTTGTTGTTTATATCGGTCTCCGTAATGGTTCCATATGGTCAAATCACCGCCTAGCCACCCGATCAAACTTTGTGTTCCCTGATTATTGATTAGTCCAAATAAAGGTTCTTCCTCTGAGCATTCTAAGGTCTGCTGAGGTTTAGCCTGATCAAGGTCCCATAATGAAACGGAGCTTAAGTCATAGGAGACTAGAGCGTGTTTTTCATTCTTCGAAAATTCGAAATCACGAACTGTGCCAATATTATTGTGCAAAACAGTGGCTACAGATCCATCCGCAATAGAAATTATTCTGATATCTCCTTCCTGAAAATTAGTGTTGTCGTTCCAGCCAGCAATAGCTATTGTCTGATCTTCTGGTAAGAATCTTATTGCTCCATGATTGGCATTTGTTTTTAGATCTAGTATAGGTTTTGGATTCCAAAATCGGAAAACTTTTAGTTCGCCTTTTCTACTCAGGATGCCAATTAAGTTGTTTTCGTAGTCAATATCTACGCGATGAATGATGTCATCCATAGAGTATTTTATTTTCTCTGCGACTGGCCCAAATTGTATGAGATTTAGACTTTTTTCTGAAACAGGAAGTGCAAAAAGGTTCTTACATTGATGAGTCCAGTAGAAGTTTTCGTTTGACCAATCAATATCAATAGGGATCGTATCGAGGCGGTCTGATGCATAGTCCCACCTAAATAGGGTATGGTTTCCTAAGCCGAAAATGGTATTTCCGTTTTTAGAAAAATCAATTGATTTGATATCCCTAAGCTTCAAGGAAAGTGAATTTGTCATTTTTCCATATTCATCAAATATATTCAGACTATCCCGAGCATAAGTAGCGAACTTTTTATGGATCGCTGAAGCAACTACATGGTCAACATGTGCACTAATTTTGTGTAAAGAAGGATGACTTTGATTGGTATTCAAGAGCAATAAGTCCTCCGTGGTATGGATAATAACGCTCTCTGCGCCACAGTATGCTGCCGACATTAGTGTCCCATTCTCTATCTTGATTTTATATTGACTGGAAATTTTGTTAAGTACATCATGTAAGCCGTTAGTTGCTCCTGGCGGAGAAGCCCCGAACAAATTTTTCTGGCTCACTCCTCTAATGGCATACGATAAGCTATTTTCTTTAAAGCAAGAAGATTGACTAAGCAAAGAAGCCCCTTTACCTAGGTTTTCTCGTTCGGCTATTTGGGTCTGTTGCCAATTAAAAACACCATATAACCCCAATAATAACAATACGAAAAGTATGGCGGCGACTGAAAAACCAATTTGACGGTTGAGTTTACGTTTTGCAGCTTCGTGCCTATCGTAAACCTTTTCTTTCGAAATATCCCACACTTTTGCTAGAAGTTTGTGACTTTCCATCTCCACCTTAGTCTTCCAGTCTTTTAATTGGGTGCCATCAGCCAAGCTTAAATCGATAGCCAGGGTATCCTCCGAAAAAACATCGGGAAAACATGCATTAGGGGATATATCCAACATGGCTGGAATGAGCTTCCTGCTTCGATTTTCAAAAGTCCAGTCAACTTCGAATTGCACCCATGGACTTTTTTTTGAGTTTTGGGAACAGATGACTAGCACATAAGCTGAGTCTTGCAGCGCACTAACGATGGCTTGCTTTACAGTTTCGGAAAGTTCAAAATCTTCGCTGAACGTACAAACTTTAGCCCTGTTTCCAGTAACAGGATGCTTGTATTTTTCTAGATGCTTTTTAACAAATTTGATGATTTCAAAGTCTCTACCTTTAAAGCTTTGCGCCTCATCAGAACTCGAATAGCTTATAAATAGGTCAAACTTTGGACTGCTCATTTTTTTGATTTCCTAACTGGTTATTGGCTATAACGTCCAGCCTATATCGGTAAAGTAAGTTTTTTTATAATCCATCACGCTATCAAACCCGAGGGATTTTATCATATCGAGCTTTTCGCCACTGTCCACCCCAGTCACATCTACTTCATATGATTTGAGAATCTGAATGCCTAGGGTCCCGACACCGCCGCCAGCACCATTGATCAGGATACGCTGTCTGGATTTGACCTTCCCTTTATCCACGAGCCCCTGCAGAGCGAGTATTCCGGCATGCGGTAGGGCAGCAGCATCATTATGGCTTATACCGGGAGGTTTTTTGGACAATGCGTTTTCTGGAACACAAACGTATTCGGCAAATCCGCCAAACCCGCAGCCCGACAAATCGCAGTATACCTCGTCTCCAATTGTAAAGGAACTCACTTTACTGCCCACCGCTTCGATTTCTCTGGAAATATCCACGCCAGGAATAGGTATACTTGGCTTTTTCAGGCCAAAAAACAAACGAATGATGAATAGACTTGTTCTGTAGGACATTAAATGGCTGCAATCGGCAAATTTTCTCCTGCACTTCGTTAATCCCGCTTTTAAAATTTAAAAGCGGGACGCTGATGCTTACCCGATAGCTATCGGGTCGCCTACGTTTTTCGTCTCATTCAGAACAAAGTTTCCTCGATTTCGCTCATTTATGCCCCAGCAGAACAAGTCTATTGTGTTGTCCGTTTCTGTATTTATCGTGGGTTTGTTTTCCATATTCTGATACGACTCCATCATTTACGCCCCAAATGAATGGCTGGCCGCCGGCCGGGGCTTTGGGCGTGACCCTAAAGTTGGAAAACCGGTTGGTGAACAAAGCAAAAAGCCCGATTTGAGCGGAACTTTGCCCGGTCCTGAGATGATCAATGACCATGGCTTGCTCGTCGTTAACAAACACCTCGGCACGGCTGCCTCTGACCTCTATCCGCAGGGTATTCCAACCAGCTTGCCTAAACGAGACCCGCGCTTGGTAGGTCCGGAACAATTGCCAGTTTGATTCTTTATGGAAAATAGGGGTGTATTGTACTGCATCCACCTGGCCAGACTTGTGCATTCTCATATACACCTCCTCCATATGGTCGTTTTGCTTCCGGAAGGTGATGCCTGCAAAGCTCCGCTTGGAATTGGCGAATACATCTACCTCGATGGTCCCGTTCTTGAAATCTTGGGTTTTGACCGTAGCCCTACCGCTTTTCAGGACAAGGGTCTGACGGTTGTCAAAACGTTCAAAGGTAGCGTCTTTGGGTACATGCCAGTCCGCAGCAGCCATGTCGATCTTGATTTCAGCACTTTGCGCAAAGGACAATTGAACACCTAGCAAAGCGATGAGTGGATAGAGTAGCTTTTTCATGGTTTTTTTCATGGCGAAATATCCGATTGCGGGGTCTTTTTTACCGTATCCATTTGCTGTTAATGGCTATCATTTTTGTAGCTGTCCCGAAACGTGGAAGGGCTGACCCCTTCCATTTTTTGAAAAAACCTGGTCAGGTTGTTGGGCTCGCTGAAGTTCAGCTCGTACCCAATCTCGGCAATAGTTTTATCAGAATAGCGGAGTTCTGTTTTTACTTCCTGTAGCAGCCGGTTGTTGATCACTGCCTTCGTAGTGTATCCCGTGTGGGCTTTTACCATTGCATTCATTTGGTGACGGGTGATATGCAGCAGGTCACAGTAGGCTTGTACGGAATGCAACTTACGGATATTCAGCTCGATGAGTTCCTTGAGCCGGTAGACCATAGCGTTCGATTGGGTATCGGGCGAGATGCCGTAGCGTTTTGAATATAGCCGGTTAAGCTTCGACAGGGCGAAATACAGCAGGGAGCGGATGATATGTGGGCTATCATTTTGATGATTTTCGATCTCTGTGATGATTTCGTTTAGTGCAAAGCGAACGCTGTTGTAGTCTTCGTCACTCAGCCGTAAATATTGGGGATGCTGGTAATTATAAAAGTACTGCAAGCGGTAAGCAAACAACTTATCATCAAAAAAGTCAGCCAAAAAATCATTTTGAAAAACAAGGTGAAACCCTTTGACCCTGGTATGGGGAATCTTGCAGCTCTTCTTTTGGAAGGGGCAGGCGAAGAAGAAGGTGTTTTCAGCCACTTCCAGCGTATGACCGTTCAGTTCAATCGTCCCAGCCGCTTCCTCGAACGTCATGATTTCGAAAAAATCGATGGTGTGCGGATCGGGGTCAAAAAAAGCGTTAGGGTTATCTTCGAATCGGTGCAGGTCCATCAGCAGTTCGAAGCCGTACTTTCTTTTTTCAAAGGTGAATATTCGCAAGCTGTAATCTTATTTTACTGTTGGCTGTCTTTGCACGGTATTTTGACTCAGGCTTGTAGTCTGACAACGTAATATTGACGCATCAGTACCTAACACTCAGCGGCGTTTACATTTTTTTAAAAATCTGGTCCTGCTCGTACCATAAGCACACAGCACTTTTACCTACGCTGAGCACCTCAGCCCTCCTTCTGGTAAGGAATCGTCTCCAGGATATGCTCTACTGCTTTGATCCGGGCTTTGTCCTTCCGATTGGCATTGATGATGACCCAGGGGGCGGCCTTGGTATCCGTTTTCTTAAACATTTTCTTTTTGTAGCGGCTGTATTCGTCCCACAGCTCTTGGGCCCTTTCGTCAACCGGGGTCATTTTCCAACGTTTAAGCGGGCTGCTTTTGATTTCTTTGAAGCGTTTGGCTTGTTCTGATTTGCTGATAGAAAAGTAGAACTTAATCAAATAGGTATCTGACTGGACCAGCATGTGCTCAAAATCGTTGACCTGCGACATGAACCGCTTGTATTCTTTTTTAGTACAAAAGCCATTGACCGGCTCTACTACCGCCCGGTTGTACCAGCTGCGGTCAAAGAATACGATTTCGCCCGGTTTGGGGAGCTGGTTGATGTACCGCTGGAAAAACCATTGTTTCCTTTCGTCATCCGTCGGGATATTCAGGGCAATAATCCTGAAATGCCGGGGGTTGATGTACTGCGTGATTCTCCGGATGGCACCTCCTTTACCCGCTGCATCGCGCCCTTCGAAGATAATGACGACTTTCTTGTCGTTTTCGATCACCCAGTTTTGCAGCCGGATCAACTCCTCTTGTTTCTTTCTTAGGTCGTTGCGATACCGTGCTTCAGCAATGGCCTTATCCAGGTCATAGTCTTTATTCCTCAGCAGTGCGTGCAAGCCCTGTTTGGTATTGATCAGTGCAACTTCTTCATCCGTTATCTTGTGTTTTTTGCTCATCGCTCCGCTTTTAGATATCGATTTGAATATTGCCCCTGTAGTACTGCATCACCACATTGGGGTCAGGCAGGATGTTGATTCCTGATTCGCCTTTGCCTTCGTAGTCAAACTGCGACAAGACATACCTCATACTCTCCAGTCGGGCCTGCTTCTTGTCGTTGGCCTTCACAATGATCCATGGACTAAAATTGGTGTGGGTCTTGCTGAACATCTGCTCTTTGTAGTAGGTGTACTTATCCCAGCGTTTTTGCCCTTCCATATCTACCGGGCTGAACTTCCATCGCTTGAGCGGATTTTTTAAACGGGAATCAAATCTCTTTCTTTGTTCTTCTTTAGAAATGGAAACTGACCTTTCGCACGCGAAAGGTCAGTTTTTAATCAATTTTCCAAATCTTTCGCGTGCGAAAGATCAGTTTATAAGAGAAGGTTTTGCAGCCGAAGTGGAAATCACTTCTCGCCCTCCAAGCC
>CAZIWJ010000200.1:0-6908 GCA_964542855.1 uncultured Roseivirgaceae bacterium | reverse complement strand
GCTACGGCGTAGCTCACCATGCGGGCTTCCGGTTCCAGGTTCAGTTGCTTCACCAGGCGTTCCGACATCACCATGACAAAAGCAGCGCCGTCGGAAGTTTGCGAAGAGTTACCGGCGGTAACGCTGCCCCCCTGGCGGAATACCGGCTTCAGGCCACTCAGGGCTTCAACCGTGGTATTGGCCCGTGGACCTTCATCCGTATCGACCGTAAAGCTTTTGTGCTGCCGAACCCCGTCTTCGTCGAGGTAAGTTTCTTCCACGTTAATGGGCACAATCTGATTTTTGAAGCGGCCCGATTTTATGGCTGCCAGTGCTTTCTGGTGCGACTGGTAGGCGAACTCGTCCTGCTCTTCGCGGGTAACCTTGTAGTCGCGGGCTACCTCTTCGGCGGTAAGCCCCATGCTGGTGTAGTACTCGGGGGTTTCAGTAGCAATTTTATAGTTCAGGGCTACCTTGTGGCCCATCATGGGTACCAGCGACATCGACTCGGCCCCGCCGGCAATAATAATATCGGCCATCCCGGCGTGAATACGGGCAGAGGCAATATTAATGGCTTCCACTCCCGACCCGCAGTAACGGTTCAGGATCATGCCGGGTACTTCCTTGCCCAGCGCAAGCAAAGAAATCATGCGTCCCATCTGCATGCCCTGCTCGGCCTCAGGAACCGCGTTTCCTACTATGATATCGTCTACCATGTCATTGGTTACGCCTTCTACACTGCCTACCAGGTGTTTAATTACATCTGAAGCCAGGTCGTCGGGACGAGTGAAACGGAACCCTCCCTTTTTAGCTTTTCCTACAGCGGTACGAAATCCTTTTACAATATATGCGTCCATAATGATCTGAATTATTTAGTCGGCATACTATCCAGTATAGCAGCAACGGTTAAAATTAATGAAAGATAGGGAGATTCGGACAATATGGAAAGTATGCATGCATCATATTTTTTCTTTCTGGTGTAGCAGCCGGTTAAGTTATTTCGAAAAAGGGTTGATAAATACTATCTTGCCGCTTTTTACAAGAATGGAACGGCATCCTTTTGAAAAACCTGTCTAAAATTTCCTGGAAAACCGCCATGGCGCTGGTGGTTGCCAACATGATTGGAACCGGGGTATTCACCAGTTTGGGTTATCAGCTGGCCAGCGCAGAAAATACGTACAGCATCCTGTTGCTCTGGGTAATCGGCGGATTGCTATCGCTGTTCGGGGCCTTCACCTACGCTGAACTGGGTACAACTTTTAATGAATCGGGGGGAGAATATATTTTCCTGAGCCGCATCTTTCACCCGCTGCTTGGGTATTTAACGGCCTGGGCTTCGCTCATTGTGGGCTTCAGTGCACCGGTGGCTTTAGCAGCCATTGCCATGACCGACTACCTGCAACCCTTTAATGTTCCTTACGGCAGCAGCCTGGCCATTGGCATTATTTTACTAACCGGCCTGTTCCACTCCCTCAGTTTAAAGCAGAGCAGTAACTTTCATAACCTGTTTACTATCCTGAAAATCAGTTTTTTGCTGGTGCTGATCGGCATCGGGTTGTACTACGCCCCTTATAACGAAGCAGCCCTCAATTTTAGTAAAGGCTGGCTTAGCGAAGTAACCAGGCCGGGTTACGCCGTGTCGCTGGTATTTGTAACTTATGCCTACACCGGCTGGAATGCTTCCGCCTACATTGTGGAAGAAATAGACGATGTGAAACGCAGCCTGCCCCGGGCGCTGATCCTGGGTACGCTTACCGTAACCGTTTTCTACGTTTTTGTGCAATATATCCTGCTCCGTCATGCTTCGGTTAATGAGTTGGTGGGAAAGGTTCAGGTGGCTACCATTGCTTTCGATAATGTGCTGGGTTCCGGCGGTCGGTACGTGAGTTTATTTATTGCGCTTCAATTAATAGCTACCATTAGCGGGTATGTGTGGATTGGCCCCAGGGTTACTTACAGCATGGCCCGGGAGTTTAGGTTATGGAAGGTATTAAGGAAAACCAACGCAAATAATATTCCCCAGCGGGCGCTTTGGCTGCACGTGGCTATTAGCATATTTTTTGTGCTCACCGGCACGTTTGAGCAGGTACTCCTGTACACCGGGTTTGTACTGCAGCTGATGAATACGCTTACGGTAGTAGCTGCGCTGTTCAATAAAAGAAGGAGTGAAGCGGGCTTTAAAAGCCCGCTGTTCCCGGTACTGCAACTGGTGTATATTCTTTTCAGCCTCTGGATTTTGACTTTTATGCTGTACGACCGGCCGGTAGAAAGCCTCATCGGCCTGGGAATTATAGGAGTAGGAGCGGTTACCTACTGGATTAACAGCAAGCTGTAATTAGTAGTAATTTACTCGTTGGGCGTTCATTTTCGCTTTTCAGGCTGCCATTTTTATCACGGCCCTGTTAACTTGTACTTTATGGAAACAATCAGTTGGAAAGCATTCGAGAAAGTGGAAATCCGCGCCGGAACTATTACCCGGGTGGAATATTTTCCCGAAGCCCGAAAACCGGCCTACCAGGTGTGGGTAGACCTGGGGCCCCACCTGGGCGTTAAAAAATCGAGTGCCCAGATTACGGCACTTTACACCCGGGAACAACTGCTGAACCGGCAGGTTATTTGTGTGTGCAATTTTCCTGAAAAACAAATCGCCGGTTTCATGTCGGAAGTGCTGGTTACCGGCTTTCCCAACGAAGATGGCAACATTGTACTGGCCGGGGTAGAACGCAAAGTGCCTAACGGTAGTCGCTTATTTTAACGTGATGATTAATTTTTCAGACTTACCCGACATTCTTTCCGGTGAAGTTACCAGTTTCTTTTCAGAAAGAGCGATTACTCACCTCCTCACCGATAGCAGAAAGGCTGTTTCTTCGGATGGGAGTCTGTTTTTTGCTTTACAGGGCCCTAACCACAACGGGCACGATTACCTGGCTGCCCTGCACGAACAGGGGGTTCGGCAGTTTGTGGTTAGCCGGCAGGATATTCCGGTTTTACCTGAGGCTAATGTTATCCAGGTGCCCGATACGCTGCTCGCCCTGCAACAGCTGGCCGCTTTTCATCGGGGGCAGTTTACTTACCCGGTGGTAGGAATTAGCGGCAGCAACGGGAAAACCATCGTAAAAGAATGGCTGGGCCAGATGCTGGCCCCTCATTGCAAAGTAATGAAAAGCCCGGGCAGTTATAATTCCCAACTGGGGGTTCCGCTGTCTGTGTGGGGCATGGCTGGCGAGCACGACCTGGCCCTGGTTGAAGCCGGTATTTCCCGTAAGGACGAAATGCACCGGCTGGAGAAGATCATTCAGCCTACAGCAGGAATATTTACCAATATCGGCTCGGCACACGACGAAGGGTTCAGCAACAAACAGGAAAAAGCTAACGAAAAAGCCCGGCTGTTTAGCAAGGCAGCTTACGTGATTTACCGGGCCGAATACCCGGAAATAAAGCAGGCACTGGCTGCCCGGAGTGGAGCCCGGCCGGTAATCTGGACTACCCGGAATGATACCCCTACCCCGGTTTATGCTTACGTTACTTTTAAGAGTAACCATCAGCATACCACCCTTACCTTTGAGTACGAGAATAATAAAGAGGCTTCTTTTCAATGCCCCTTTACGGATGAAGCCTCGCTGGAAAACTGCATCCACATTATCGTTTACATGCTGTACGAGGGGTTCTCCACGGAAGTTATCCGGGAAGGAATGCTTCGGCTGAAGCCACTCTCGATGCGACTCGAGATGAAAGAAGGAATTAATAATTGTTACCTGATCGACGATAGTTACAGCAATGACCTGGCCGGGCTGCAAATTGCCCTCGACTTTCTTCACCAGCAAAAACAGCGGGAGTATAAAGCCGCAATCATATCAGATCTCCTGGAAACAGGAAAGCCTGCCCCCGAACTGTACCGGCAGGTAGCCGAGCGAGTGCAGGCTAACGGGGTAAACCTGCTGGTGGGTATTGGTGAGGCCATCAGTGAACAGCAGCACCAGTTTGCTATACCGGCCTATTGTTTTGCAGACGTAAAGCATTTCCTGGAATCGGACGTAGCCCGGCAGTTGAAAAATGCAGTTGTCCTGGTAAAAGGGGCTCGCCTGTATGGCCTGGAGAAAGTAGTACAACGGCTAACCCGGAAAATTCACCGCACCACGCTGTCTGTTAACCTCGATGCCTTAACCCATAACCTGAACTTTTACCGCAGTCGTTTAAAGGCCGGTACCAAAGTAATGGTGATGGTAAAAGCGTTTTCTTACGGCGGAGGTAGTTTTGAAATTGCCAGCCACCTGCAGTTTCACCGGGTCGATTATTTAGCGGTGGCTTACACCGATGAGGCGGTATCGCTCAGGAAGAATGGCATTAGTATTCCCATCCTCATACTGAACCCGGCCCCGAACAATTTCAGCCAGATCATGGCCCACCGGCTGGAGCCTGAAATATCTAATTTTTCCCAACTGCAAAGCTTAAAAGAAGCTATTGCCAATGAACCACCCGATAGCCCTCTGGCCATTCACATTAAGATAGATACCGGTATGCACCGGCTTGGCTTTATGCCGGAAGAAGTGGATGGGCTTTGCCAACAGCTTACCGGAATGGAGCAGGTAAAAGTAGCATCAGTATTCACCCACCTGGTGGGGGCCGATGAAGAAACCCACAATGCTTTTTCAAGGGAACAGGCCAGCCGGTACCGCATCGCTTACGAACAAATTAAACAGGCCCTGGGCTATGCCCCTACCCGGCACGTGGTGAACTCGGCCGGCATTCTTCGTTTTCCGGAGTACCACTACGATATGGTTCGATTGGGAATTGGGCTGTACGGAGTGGAGGTAAACCAGATGTTTCCTGACGCCTTGCGCCCGATCAGCGCACTGAAAACGGTAATTTCACAGGTTAAAGACATTTCAAAGGGAGAAACCATCGGGTATAGCCGGGCCGGAAAAGCTGAGTCGGATTTGCGAACGGCCACCATTGCTATCGGCTATGCCGACGGGTTCAGCCGGGGGTTCAGCAAAGGCAGGGCTTCGGTATTCATTCATGGGAAACCGGCCCCGGTAATTGGTAACGTTTGCATGGACATGACGATGGTGGATGTAACCCATATTCCGGAAGCCATGCCCGGCGATCCGGTAGAAATATTTGGTGAGCAGCAATCGGTTACTACCCTGGCCAAAGCCCTGGGTACTATTCCGTACGAAGTACTTACTAATATCAGCGAACGGGTGCGGCGGGTATACTATACGGCCTAACCTGTTAGAGGAGTACTTCCCTAAACAAGCAGGGTTATTTGTATTTAGTTAGCGTTTGAATGGGGGAGCACTACGGTAAAGGTAGACCCTTTCCGGTATTCACTGTTAAAAGTAAGCGTGCCCTTTAGTTTATCCACACAATCCTTTACAATGTATAATCCTAACCCGGAACCCACATTTAATTCGGTAGCCCGGTAAAACATCTTGAATATATCGGGTTGATGTTCTTTCCTGATGCCAATGCCGTTATCGGCAATTATTATAGTAGCCTGCGTATTGCTCACTGAAATGGTAACATTAACCTGCGGATTATCGGAATTAGGCTGCTGGTATTTAATAGCATTGGAGATGAGGTTTTTAAGAATGGTCTGAACTCTCAGGCGATCAGAGATAAACGTTTTATTTCCGTTTACCTCATACGATACTTTTACGCCGGCTTCATCGATTTTAGCCTGATTATCGCCAATAATATCAACAATCAATTCGCAGATGTCTACGGGTTCCCGGGCAACTTCAAGCCGGGCGTTACGGGAAAAGTTCAGGATATCCTGGATAAAGTTGTCGAGGCGGGTAAGGCTTTTCAGCTCCATTTCATCGTACTGATGCATTTCATCTAAGTTGTTGGAATGCAGGCTCAGTTGGGTAAGCCCGATAGAAGATGCAATGGGTGCTCGCAGATCGTGCGAAACGCGATACACGAAGGTATCTAACTGTTCGTTAATATTCCGAAGTTGCCGGTTTATTTCTTCTGCTTCGGCATTTTTCTTCGTTAAGTGCCGGGTTATTTCCTTTAGTGAAGTGATGTCTATAAGAATAGTGTTCCATATTACTGCACCAGTTTCTGTTTCTTTAGGGGTTCCCTTTCCCCTTAACCACTTGGTTTTACCGCCCCGGCTAATGATCCGGAATTCCATTTCCCAGTAAGTGAGGGTTTCGGCCGAATGCCGTACAGAGTTAGTAAAGCCTTCCACATCATCCGGATGAATAGCTTCCCACATTAGGGAAATATCGTTCAATGCTTCCTCTACGGGAATTTCGTGAATTTCCTCTACCTGTTGGTTGAGGTACAACAGCTCGTCGGTACCATCGGGGTTGTGTTTATACTGAAGGACTACTCCGGGTACGCTCTCAGCAATACTTTCGTAATTTTCTTCTACATCATACTCCCAGCTTCCGAATTTGGCTACCTTGCCGGCACTTTCCAGCAAGGATTTTTCTCTCATCAAAGCCTTACGATTATCTACCTGCTCCGTAATATCGTGCACCACCCCAATTATGTGGGCAACGCCCCCTTGCTGATTAAAGAGTAACTCGTTTTCAATTTTTATGAGCGTTATTTCTTTATTCGGACCAACAATTCGCCAGGAGGTAGGCAGGTTCAGTTCGTGCGAACTTTTTTTCTCCGCGAGTATTTTTTCAACGGTAAAACGCACCAGGGGCAAATCTTCCTTGTGCGTACAGTCGATCAGGGTTTGGAGGTTACCGTTGAAATTGTCTGCCTTGATCGCCAGGATATTGAGTAATCCGGGCGAACAGGATATGCAATTGGTTTGCAGGTTCCAGTTGAAGCTACCGGTACCTCCCACCTTTTCGCAAAGGTTCAGCAAGGCATTTTTTATGGCTATTTCCTGCTGAAGCGAAGCGTTATCAATTGGTGTAGCCGTTCTGTTTGCAGCGTTACCCGGATGAGGTAAGGAA
>CAZIWJ010000199.1:0-6963 GCA_964542855.1 uncultured Roseivirgaceae bacterium | reverse complement strand
TGCCGGTTCTTCCTGCGGCTGAGTTGGTTTAGCCGGTTCTGAAGCAGGCGCGGCCTCTTCTTCCCCGTTGCTGCTTCCCTCGCCTTCCGAAGGCTCGATTTCGCAAACTACGGCGCCTACCTCTACGGCATCACCTTCCTGTGCTTTAATATGGAGAATACCCGCTTCTTCCGCGTTGAGTTCGAAGCTGGCTTTGTCCGACTCGAGTTCAGCAATTACTTCGTCCATCTCAACGAAGTCGCCATCCTGTTTCATCCATTCAGAAATAATTACTTCTGTGATGGACTCTCCCACTGCGGGGATTTTTACTTCAACAGCCATGTTTAAGGTTCAGTATTTTGGTTGTTATTGAAATGCTTTATCTACTATATCCTCCTGCTCTTTATTGTGCGTTTTACTGTATCCTACAGCTGGTGAAGCACTGGCATCGCGAGAGATTAATTTCCATGATTGGTAATAGCGCAGGATAAACGACCAAGCGCCCATGTTTTCCGGTTCTTCCTGTACCCAGATAATTTCTGCCCCTTTATACTTGACCAGCAGTTTATCGATCTGGTTAGTCGGTAGCGGATGCAACTGTTCTACCCGGATAATTGCCACATCTTTTCGCTTTTGGGCTTCTTGCCTTTCCAGCAGGTCGAGATAAATTTTTCCGCTGCAAAGCAGCACCCTTTTCACGTTTTTCATTGGGCTGGCAAAACTATCGCCAATCACTTCGCGGAAGCCTCCTTTCAGGAAGTCTTTAACGGGAGAAACTACTTTTGGATGTCTCAACAATGATTTAGGCGACACGACAATCAGCGGCTTACGAAAAGGCCAGGCCAGCTGCCGGCGCAGGGCGTGGAAAAAATTAGCCGGTTCGGTAATATTGGCTACGATCATGTTGTAATCGCCGCAAAGTTGCAGAAACCGCTCTAACCGGGCGCTGGAATGTTCTGGCCCCTGCCCCTCGTAGCCATGAGGGAGCAGCATCACCAGCCCACTCATGCGTCGCCACTTAGATTCGGCACTGGCAATAAACTGGTCGATTATTACCTGGGCGCCGTTGCTGAAGTCGCCAAACTGGGCTTCCCAAACAGTTAACGCGTTCGGGTTGGCCATGGAATAGCCGTATTCAAACCCGAGCACCCCGAATTCAGAAAGCAGGGAATTGTATACGTACATTTTCTCCTGTTCGTCCTGGATGTAGTTCAAACTGGTGTAGGGCGAGCCGGTTTCCGCATCGTACAGCACACTGTGGCGGTGGGAGAACGTTCCCCGACGGGTATCCTGCCCTGACAGACGCACTAGTTTATTTTCCAACATCAGGCTACCGTAGGCCAGCAATTCTCCGCCGGCCCAGTTCAGTTCCTTGGTTTCAAAGAACATTTGCTGGCGTTGCTTCAACTGTTTTTCGATTTGCTTAATGGGCTTAAACCCTTCCGGCAGTTTCACCAGGGCCTCACCAATCCGGTTCACCATTTCCTCGCTGATCCCAGTTTCGGGCGACTGGTTAAAATCTTTCGGGGTAGAGTGCCTTAACTCCTTCCACTCTTTTTCCAGCGGCTGGTAGTAGTAAGGCAGTGGCTCCTGCTTCACCATATTCAGGCGGTCCTGCAGCAAGCTACGGAATTCCTTGTCCATCGACTTGGCCAGTTTGGCATCGACTTCATTCCGCTCGATGAGCAAGTTGGTGTAAATATCTCTTGGGTTGGGGTGCTTCGATATTTTCTGGTACAACGAAGGCTGGGTGAACTTGGGTTCATCGCTTTCGTTATGGCCGTGTTTACGGTAGCTCACCATGTCGATAAACACGTCGCGATGAAACTTCTGACGGAATTCCACGGCGGTTTTCATACAGAAAATAACCGCTTCCGGGTAATCGCCATTCACGTGCATTACGGGCGAGTCGATGACTTTGGCTACGTCGGACGAATAAATGCTGGAGCGGGCATCCTCGAAGTCAGTGGTAAAACCAATCTGGTTATTAATAATAAAGTGGATCGTTCCACCGGTATTATACCCTTCCAGTTTAGACATCTGGGCCACTTCGTACACAATGCCCTGTCCGGCCAGGGCGGCATCACCGTGGATGAGTATCGGCATCACCTTATCCAGGTCTTTGTTATATATAGAATCGTACTTGGCACGGGCAAAGCCTTCCACTACCGGGTTAACTGCTTCCAGGTGCGATGGATTAGGCGAAAGTTTTACGTCGACCGTTTTACCAGAAGGCGTTTTGATCTGGCTGGAATACCCGAGGTGATATTTTACGTCACCGTCGCCATGAGCCAGGTTGGGTTCGTATTTATTTTCAAACTCGTTGAAAATCTGCTCGTAGGTTTTGCCCATAATGTTGGCCAGCACATTGAGGCGCCCCCGGTGGGCCATACCGATAATGATTTCTTCTACTCCCATTTCGGCACCTTTGTTAATCGTGGCATCCAGAGCCGGGATGGTGTTTTCACTGCCCTCGAGCGAAAAGCGCTTCTGGCCGATGTACTTAGTATGCAGGAAGTTCTCGAAAACAACCGCTTCATTCAGCTTGGACAGGATTCGTTTTTTGTCTTCAACCGGGGTTACATAAGAAAGCGCATCGTGCTCGGCTTTGTACTTGATGAACTCCATCATATCGCGTTCGCGAATGTAAGTATATTCAAAGCCGATGTGTTCAACGTAAATTTCACGGAGTGCGGATACGATCCGGCGCAGGGTGGCACGGCCGATACCAATTTCTTCCCCGGCGTCGAACTCTACGTCCAGGTCGGCTTCAGTTAGCCCGAAAAACTCGATATTTAGTTGCGCCTTACGGTCTTTGCGTTGCCTTACAGGGTTGGTGTTAGATTCCAGGTGCCCGCGGCGGCGGTAATTCCTAATCAGTTTACGAACGGCCAGTTCCCGGTCATCGACCGTGCCTACTTTAGCTTCCGGTGCGGCAGGGGCTGCCTGTCCGTTACCGTTGCTCCCGTTGCGGTGAGTTAATGAAAACTCGAAACCCTCGAAAAACTTCTGCCAGCTTTCGTCTACTGACTGGGGGTCGTCTTTGTACGCCCTGTACAGCTCTTCGATGTAGTTGGAATGCGCATTAGATATGTAAGAGTACTGATCCATATGTTTGAAGTTGACTGTGCTTCGGTAGCAAATTTATGAGTTTTGTTCGGGCTAAAGAAATGATTGTGAGTTCCTTTGCTTCTTATTGTTGATTGTTGGCAATAATTTATGATAATATAATCTAAAAACACCGGATCAGCTTGAAAAATGCCCTTTAAGTAGCTAGTTTACAAGCTAAAAAAAACCTGCACAACCAGGGCGTTCATCAATCATGGTAACATAACAGAAACAGCATGTAAGTTTCGGTTTACAGAAAAAAGAACCAAAATAAAAAATGAGCAAGATCGATAAATCAGGGCACCCTGCCTCCGGTCAGGCAACCCGCTGCGTACATACCGGAACCATAACGGAGCACGGAATTAACTCGCCCGTGTATGCTTCCAGTGCATTTCCTTACCATCCGGATAAGGCCAACGTGTACCCTCGTTATTACAATACGGCTAACCAGGAGGCAGTAGTACAAAAGATTTGTGCCCTGGAAGGAGCCGAAGCCGGCTTATTATTCTCCAGCGGTATGTCGGCCATATCATCAGTCATCCTGGGTTTACTCCAGGTTGGCGATCATATTATACTGCAGCGCGACTTATACGGCGGAACTATGAGTTTTGTAACCACCGAGCTACCCCGCTTCGGGATTACCTACACCCTGGTTGAAGAAGTTACCGAAGCCTCGTTGCAAGAAGCCCTTAAACCGGAAACCCGCCTTATTTACCTGGAAACCCCCAGTAACCCGCTGCTGCACATCACCGACTTGAGGATGGTATCGCGCTTTGCCCGGGCCAACCGGGTGCATACCATGATCGACAATACGTTTGCCTCGCCGATAAACCAGCAGCCGGTAACGCTGGGTATTGATATTGTAATTCATAGCGGCACCAAGTACCTGGGTGGGCACAGCGACTTAATTTTCGGCGTTGCCGTAAGTACCAGGGCCATTATGCAGCCGATACTGAAGTACAGCATTAATTCAGGTGGTAACATTAATGCACAAACCTGTGCACTGATTGAGCGTAGCCTAAAAACACTAGCCGTTCGGGTGAAACAGCAGAACTTTAATGCCCAGGTTCTGGCAGAATACCTGCACAGCCTCCCTGGAATTAAGCAAGTAAATTACCCGGGGCTGGCCCAGGGGAACGAAAAAAATTACCAGCTGGCCACCGAGCAAATGAAGGGGTACGGAGGCATGTTATCTTTTGAACTGGCCGATGAGCTGGCCCCGGAATTAATGAATTTTTTGGGCAACCTGAAGCTGGTTACCCACGCATTAAGCCTGGGAGGGGTGGAAACCTTGGTTTGCATTCCGGCCCGTACTTCCCATATTAAAATGACGGCCCAAGAACGGGCAGAAGCCGGTATCAGCGATTACCTGGTGCGAGTATCGGTAGGCATAGAAGAAGTGGATGACATTACAGAAGACTTCCGGCAAGCCCTGGCTATTATTGAGCCAAGTAAAGTTTAGCTAAAAATTCTTTGCAGAAATTAGTGGCTTGCCAACTATTTTGGAATAGCAATTGTTCGGTAATTGTTTGTAAGTGTCTCAAGGTATTGCACAACTACCATTCTGTGTATAGATTTGTAGCACTGAGATAAGAGATAGACCACTCAACTTAATCTAAAATATATAGGATCATATGACCTCTGTTGTAATAACTTCCATCGTAGCATTTACGCTCATTATCCTGTTGCTTGTATTAGTTCTGCTGTTTGCGCAGTCAAAATTAGTACAACAGGGTGATGTAAAAATTTATGTGAACGGTGACGAGAACGATCCCATTGTAGCCTCGGCCGGATCTACGTTACTTTCTACACTTTCGGCGCAAAAGATATTCTTACCTTCAGCTTGTGGTGGTGGAGGAACCTGTGCCATGTGTAAATGTGCAGTAGACGATGGTGCTGGTGACGTTCTGCCCACTGAGGTGGGTCATCTGAGCCGTGCCGAGCAACAGGAAAATGTTCGTCTGGCTTGCCAGGTAAAGGTAAAGAGTGATATGCATATTCGCATTCCGGAAGAAATTTTCGGAATCAAGAAGTGGGAATGCGAAGTAGTTTCTAACTATAACGTGTCTACCTTTATTAAAGAATTTGTAGTAAGACTTCCGGAAGGTGAAACACTCGATTTCCAATCTGGAGGGTATGTTCAGGTTGACGTACCTCCGATTGAGGTAGATTTCAAGAATATGGATATTGCTCCGGATCCTGCTCATGGTGAAGACCCGAAAAAGTTTTACACTGACTGGGACCGATTTAACCTCTGGGACCTGAAAATGAAAAACGATGAGCAGATCTTTCGTGCTTATTCCATGGCAAACCACCCGGCGGAAGGGAACATCGTAATGTTGAATATCCGTATTGCTACCCCGCCATGGGACCGCGCTGCGGGTAAGTGGATGGACGTAAATCCCGGTATTTGCTCTTCTTATGTATTCTCCCGTAAACCAGGCGACAAGGTAACGGTTTCCGGCCCTTATGGTGAATTCTTCATCAACCCTACTGAACGCGAAATGATTTACATTGGTGGTGGTGCCGGTATGGCCCCGTTGCGTTCACACATCTTTCACCTTTTCCATACGGAAAAGACTAATCGAAAGGTCTCGTACTGGTATGGTGGCCGTTCAAAGCGTGAACTTTTCTATTCCGACCATTTCCGTAAAATTGAAAAAGATTTTCCTAACTTCTCTTATCACATTGCACTGTCTGATCCACTGCCAGAAGATAAGTGGAACGGATACACTGGTTTCATTCACCAGGTGCTTATGGAAAATTACCTGAAAGATCACCCTGAACCGGAAGAAGTGGAATTCTACCTCTGCGGACCTCCCCTTATGAACGCAGCTGTGTTAAAGATGCTAGATGATATGGGAGTGCCCGACGAAAATGTTCGCTTCGATGACTTCGGCGGATAGTGAATACTGAAAATTATTTTATAAAGAAGCTGCTCCAAATTGGGGTAGCTTTTTTTGATTAGGATGGTCGGGTCGGAACTCCAGGGATTTCAGGATTCGACGACCTGCAGATGCCATTCATTTTAAGATTTTGTTTATTTATTGTCTCTTTCTTAATTATATCTTTAATGATGCTAAAATTTTTTAATCCCGCTCTATAACCACAATGGATTTACGCCTATATTTCAATCCGCTTAGCAATTCCCTTCATGAAATCCTGGAACAGGGGAAAAATGAAAATACCATGTTCCAGGCAGTTGCCTTGCATTATCAGGATTTTCCCGATGTAACCGGGGCCAATGTTGCCATTATTGGCCTTACCGAATGCAGTGGAACCAGTCCACTTAACTCTGGTGTTTCCAAAGCTGCCGATGCGGTTCGAATAGCTTTTTACTCGCTTAAGCAAAATAAACTCCCTTACGAAGTTGTGGATCTTGGCAACCTGATTAGCGGACACGACAGGGGTGAAACCCTGCTGCGCATCCAGGCGGTAGGTGAGTACCTGATGCAGCAGAACATCTTACCTTTATTTCTCGGGGGCTCTCACGACCTGGATTTCGGGCAGTACCGTGCTTACGAAAACCTGAACGAGCTGATTAATGTGGCTGGTGTTGATGCCCGCATTGACATGGAAATGCCCCAGAACACCGAGGAAGTTGTACCTGCCGATTCACATTTACGTAAAATACTGTTACATGAGCCTAATTACCTGCTCCACTACAGCCACATTGCTTACCAGAGTTTCCTGGTTGATTATAAATACACCCAGGCTCTGAAACGCTTTTTCTTCGACGCTCACCGCTTAGGAATGGTAAACGCTGATATCAGGGCGATGGAACCGGTATTGCGCCATGCGCACATGCTTACTTTTGATATCGGCGCTATTCAGTCGCAGGATGCCGCAGGAAGCATTAATTCTACTCCTTTCGGG
>CAZIWJ010000198.1:0-6970 GCA_964542855.1 uncultured Roseivirgaceae bacterium | reverse complement strand
GTGATGCAAAAATAAGGTTGCTGGTATCGAGCGTTTTCAGGTAAGGGACGAAAATATAACTGCCGTCGAAGTGGTCAACCGGAATATCGAAAAAAGCCTGAATCTGGCCGGCGTGTAAATCGCAGGTCATTACCCGGTCAACGCCAGCGGCCGATATGAGGTTCGCCTTTAGTTTAGCTCCAATGCTTACTCTGGGCTTATCTTTCCTGTCCTGGCGGGCGTACCCGTAATAGGGTATAACTACAGTAACATACTTGGCACTTGCTCGTCGTGCGGCGTCGATCATGAGTAGGAGTTCCATCAGGTTGTCGGATGGGCCAAAAGTAGACTGGATGAGGAACACATCACATCCCCTGACCGATTCTGCAAAGTAGGGAGAAAGTTCTCCATCGCTGAATTTTTCTACCACCAAATCCCCAAGCGGCTGCCCGTAATGCTGAGCAATTTTTTCAGCCAGGTAGCGGGTTTCCGTCCCTGAAAACAACTTCACACTGTACTCAAGCATTACAATTCAATTTGATGAAAATAAAAAAACAATCCCGATCATGACCGAGATTGTTGTGAAGTTGTCCGACTAGGGCTCGAACCTAGACTCTTCTGGACCAAAACCAGACGTGTTGCCAATTACACCATCGGACATTGCAGTGTTTTTTCGTTTGGGAGTACAAAAGTATATCTTTTTATATTTTTTTCAAATACCCTTGCTAAAAATATAAGATTTACCTGACAGTAGAGGTTGTGCTAACGCTGCTAAAACCAGAAGGATTTTAAAAAGGTTTGTGGACGAGTTTACCGGAATCTTTTACTATCATCCCCCTGAATTCTTTCCACTTTTTCTTTTTAATAACAGGGAAGGAGCCCGAGGTGTATTGGGTAAACACCTCGTAGCGGTAATAGTATTGTTTACCTACTTCATAAAAGAGACTATCGTTAGGGATTACCCGTTCGTCTACCACGAAAGCTTCCTTAATGGGCTCATGTTTTATTCTATACCAGCGCAAGGTGTAGTAAGTTAATATCCCGAGGCCGATCAGTAAAACATACGAAAGAATCAGGAGTCCTTTTTTCAGAAAGTCCAAGGCTGATTCCAGTTGAACCGGCTAAAACGGTCTTTCATTTCCTCTATATTCGTACTGAGCATCAGGTAATGGATACCAGTAAAGAAGGTAGCAATAGCCATAGAAAACACAATTGCATGAACAAAATTGTAGAAAATCACTCCGGAAAGTAACAGGGCGATAACAAAAGTTACAATAAAACGATGGAGCGACATCTGGGGCAGGTCGCGCTGAGACCAGGCCCAGATGAAGCGAAAAATATTCAAATCGGGGCCCCACTGGTGAACCAGCTTGTAGTAATCATCATCTACCTTGTAAAGAAGCAGGGGGTCGAAGTTAACCGGGCGTTCTCTTCTTTCCAGGTTGAATGCTTCCTTGGGAGCAACAATGTAAAAGTTGGTTTCCATATCGTAAGTACTCAAGTTATGAGCCTCCTGAAAATTACGAACCTTCACACCAAATTCAGTATCGATGTATCCATGATAATACGAACTGGGAAGCATTCGCATACGGTAGTCCATGCATATTTTTTTCACGTCGTTAACGTGATACACATCTCCATCGTACTGCTGTACCAGATAATGCTGCTTCAGCCAGGTATGCTTAGTTTCAATTTTATCACGGCTAGAAGATAAACCCATTGAAGTGATTGCCGATTCTTCCATTTGCACATCATGGGCAAGACGTGCCTTAAGGGGTTCCAGCGATACTTGGGGATAGGATTTTTGCCGTTTGCGGTCAGCTCTGATCAGTTCATCTTTGAGGTTCATGATGCCTATAAAGTTTGGGGATAATACAAATCGCTAATTCGATGTATAACATATAAAATTTTGCGCTTATTAGAAAGTGTTTGAGCAAATTATTGCCACTTAACCAGGAATATTTCCCGCGGCAAACTTGCACTTCCCCCAAACTTACGCTGAACAGCCACGAATTTACAAATTGTGAATAAACACAGGTTTTCCGGTCATCATCGCAATCTTCTTTCCCAGGTTTCCCGGAAACATGTTAACGAATAAAGTCTGAGAAGCAGGTAGGAAAAAAGCGTCAAACTGCTGCTTATCCTGCAGTTGTTTGATGTGCTCCAGTATGGTATCCTGATTATCTGCCGGTACTGGCTGCGGGGAATCTAAAGACAGCTCTTTCATTAAAGCATCTAGCGTTTCATCTTCTTTGTTATTCTGCTCCTGCAGTTCAGGCTTGTACCAGTGCATCTCCTTAACAGCCTTTTCCCTGAGCAATTTCAGGTATTTTAGGGCAGGGATATCTTTTTTAGGCTTTACAAAGTCGGCAATTAAAGCAAGCTTGCTGATTTCTCCCTGCTTGCAATCTTCAGGAATGATGAGAACGGGTAATTTTACCTTATTGGCAATTTCAACGGTCATACTGCCCAGCGTCAGATCCAGTTTATCTTCCTCCCGGGTTACCATTACTAAGCCGGAAAATTTTTCTTCACTCAGCAACTGGGTGAGCTGAACAAGCACAGGGCCTTTTTTAATTACCTGGTTAACCTGTTCTACCTTGGCAGAAGCGGCCTCGGCTTCTTTAGTTAATTTTTCCTGCAGTTCTTCCTTATTATCGGTAATGTGTGCATGAAAAAGAGTTAAGCCAGTACCCAGTATATTGGCCAGTTCAATACCGTAAGAAGTTGCCAGATCTGTATGGGTTGAAAAATCGGTAGGAACAAGCACGTTACTCATAGTCAGGATGTTTTTGGGCAAAATTAGCGGTTAGCCTCGCTTATTCAAGAAAATGCAGGTAAGTTTTTACCTTTCTGGTTACTGGTGCTGATCCTGAACGAACAGGTTGGTAAATATAGATTGGATCATCTGTTTATCCGGGATTTTGAACAGATCAATAAATTTTACCTCGCAGGTAACCGATACTGAAGCGGGAAAGGCTTCTGATTTAAAGGGGTAACTGAAACCGGTTGTTTTACCGGTGCACGGATACACCAGGATTCCTTTAGAAGCACCCGAATATTTGCAGTAAGTGTAAATTTGCCTTAAATCATCGTTGTTCACCCGGTTTCCCGGTAATTTCTTCCATTTGCAATCGAGTACTATTATTTGCCCGGGAGCTGATATCATAATATCCGGTTGCAATACCTGCTCTCCCCAAAACCTGTAGGTAGGCTTAACTTTTATTTCCCAGTTTTCGGGCAACCCCTGCTTTAACAGATTGGTAATCGCAGCTTCAAAAAGCTGGTTCATATCGAATAGTAATCCTTCCCCATCCCCGTGGTAATCGGGCCTGTAAATACTAGCAAGTTTACGGGCCAGTGCAAGTACCGGCCGGTATACCGGTGGCAGGTTAACCGGAAAGCGGTACTGGGCAAAGTCTGCCTCTTTCATGGGTTCGGGAAAAAAAACCTGCAGATCCCCGGCCCTGCTTCGCAACTGTTCCGTTCGGCTCTCTGACCTGATGAGCACAAGGATTAACGACAACCAGTGGTTAACCGGTCGCTGTGCTTTAGTATGATGTTTCCGGGTGGTCCATTGCAGGTTTCTTGGGGGTGCTTTCCTGAATTGCTTGTTAAATAATACTTTTCCTCCGTAATAAGAGGCTTCAGTAATTTCTTCACCCGGTTGGGTAAAACTCCCGGAATGCACCAACTGATAAAGCTTATCCAGCAATTCAGCACATATCCGTTCATCGAAAGGAATACCCGGGTTAACCATTAATTGGCTATTACTAGTTGGCAACCCGCGCTGCCACTTTTGGGCCAGGCCGAGCAAGCGGTAAAAATTACTTCTTGCCAACCTCCGGTCGCTATTGGAATTTACTGTTTTAGGTAAAATTTCTATGGTTAAATCACCGGCCCTGAACACCCCCACGTACTGATGAAACTTTACGCGCTTGCCATAAATGGTAAACAAGCGGTAGTTGGTTTTCTCCCCGTATTTTTCCAGTAATGTATATTCACGCCACGAAAGGCCACTTTCCCGGGCGTTTTCAGTAACTGCTATTTCCTGTTGTTCAAATACGCTGAGTAATTTCTTATTGCTCATAAACCGACTTCAGGGCTTTTTTAAACGCGGCTCTTTCTAGGTACTGCACAACACCTTTTTGAGATGAAACGAAGTAGGGAGCCTGCTCTTCTTCTGCTGAGAACCCTTTGGCAAAACTAATGCTTTCCGGTGAATGGCTAATGAATTCATTACCCAGCACCTTGCCCATCGAGTAGTAGTCGTTCATAAAAAAAGACCCCAGCAAAGGAACGATTTGCTCATAAAATATTTCGTGCAGCTTTTTTACGGGTGCAGTGGCCTGAAGTACCGGCATCAGGTAAGCATGGCCCACCTGGTGGTCTTCGTCAATTAAACTGGAAATACGCCCATTAATGGTTCGCAGCAGTCGTGGCAAGTCAATGCCAGCTACCGGTTTCAGGAGGCTGGCATCCGGAGCCAGTTTACGAAACAAAAATCTCCTTCTTAATGCATGATCAATTTGGGTAATGTTCTGGTTGGCAGTGTTCATGGTGGCAATAATGTGCAAATTTGGAGGAACGGTAAACGACTCCTTCGAGTGGGGCAGCCGGGTGCTTAGCGCCTGGGGCATTCCGGCTCGCCTGTTTTCCTCTATAATGGTAATGAGTTCGCCCATGATAGCAGCAACATTACCGCGGTTAATTTCATCGATAACCATCACAAATTTATCAGCTTTTTCATAGTCGCCTGTAGTTAGTTTCTGAAAATCAAAGTCTGCAATCAGCACTTTCATATCCTCATAAGGCGGCTCATTTTCTACGTCTCCCGAAAGTTGTTTGGCCAGGTTTACGTTTTGCTCAAACTCTTTTAACCGGTTAAATACCGCCCAGTATAGCGGCTCGTTTCCTTTCCCGATGGCTTGCTTGATGTCCTGAACTACCTGGTTAATCGATTCAATACCGGCAAACTCATTGTATAGCTTTTCCAGCCTCCTTTTCGATACTGCGTAACTACGGGAACCTTTCAAATAGCGAAACACCAGCGAATAATTTCGTCCAATCCGTTCGAGCATCACCATTTTTCCCGTTGCTGTTTCGAATACATATTCTTTGGCCTCTTCATCGGCCATCATTCTCGAGAGGAAGTCAATGAATTCTTTATATAGTTTATCGAAATCGGGTTTACGGGCCGCCAGGCGTTTCTGCCAGGTTCGGTAAAGCGAATAAGTAGCACGGGTACACAATTGCTTAAAAATACCGTCTTCAACTTCGTACAATACCTGCTTTTCGTCGCTGGTAAACGGCCGGATGCCTTCTATAAAGTCTTCGTACCCCATTGAGGCGTGAAAAGTCATCATACCAACCCGCCCTTCGTAAATGTATTCGCCAAGCTTTTCGTGTTTTTCGTGCTTTTTTCCACTTACAATTTCCATGGCCAGTTTACACGCCCGCCAGGTTTTCCCTGTACCGGGAGGACCGTGATAAATAATATTTAGCGGGTGGCTGTTTTTCATACAGGTTAATCCTCGTTGCTGATCCCTTTTGCGGGGAAAAGAAAATGAAGCGAATGTAATGAACACTTATGGGCAAATACCACAATTATAAAGTGATAATAATATTTGTTTTTTTAAACGCCCTTGGTGAAATTATAGAGCATTAAATCTAGTTTCATAGCATGTAAGTAAGAGTTAGCGATTACCTTCATTCTTTGAGTGAAGGTAATTTTTTACAGCATACCGAGCTTTTGCAATGAAAGCCGGCCCTTTCGCTGCAAATATACAAACTGGTCACTGCCCGCTAATCTTCCCGGTTAAATAACCGGGATTACCTGTGACTGTAATTTAAGTTCGTTGTATTAAGTCAATTCATTTTAAAAATGTTAAAATGAAAATCATTTATTATATTAAAATGAATATTTAGCCTTCTTATTTGTAATCCTTTTACATCCAAAGCACATGGAACAGCATACGATCGATGATTATGAGAAGTGGCAGCACGAATTAAAGTCGCGACGCAAGGAGCTCAGGCTTCCCCAGTGGAAAATTGCCAAATACGTAAAAATTTCAAACGGCACCTATTCAACCATAGAAACCGGCCGGCGCAAGGCAACCCCGCACATCCAATCCAGGATTGAAAAAGTACTTCAGCATTACGGCAGCCCGGGCCATCACTAACAATCGGTTACTTCACCGCTACCGCTTACTTTAACCGTTTTCCATCAATCTGAAGTTACCACTGCTGTACCGGATTGCTATCTGTGCAGCCTTTTACCACCCTACTAAATAAGCAGTACTTTCACAAAACGGCAACCAGTTCTTGAGCTAAATCAGGTTCGCTGTCTCAGGCCCCTAAATAACTGGACGATTTTCTATACTTTACTAAAATCGGTTATTTAGAACGATTAGTTGAAATTACAAACGTTGGAGTAAGCAAGAGAAACTGACGATTCTGCGGGATGCAGAGCAAGCAGGAGTGATGCAAGCTTGTAGCAAACATGATGTGAGTACCGCTACTTTCTATAAGCGTGCGTCGCCCCGGTGGATAAGGAACTGGCCCTGGAGACGCAGTGCAACTGGCGCAGTGCAGCTGTTGGGATCGACAATCCAAGCGGCAGCCGTGCTGAAAAATTTAGTGGGCGCTTTATCCTTAAAATTTGGTGTGAGTAAGCGAAAAGTGATGCAACAGGTATGCCAGCGAGCGTTTATTACTACCGTCCGAAAGCAGGTAGAAAAGACCGCTTACCCAGCAAGCAAACCCGGCATCGGGAACAGGGTTGGGTAAATAACCCGGTGGTGTTCGGGGTGATAGAAGAGATCCTTTCCCGTCCTTTTTATGGCTACTGTCTGGCTTCCCGGCTAATATCACCGCTGAATACCGGGAAATGGGTTATTGCATCAACCGCAAAAAAGTGTACCGGTTCATGAAAAACGCCCGGTTACGTCCGAACGGGGTGGTGCGAAAGTTTGTCAAATACCGCAAAGTG
>CAZIWJ010000197.1:0-6992 GCA_964542855.1 uncultured Roseivirgaceae bacterium | reverse complement strand
TTCATTGACGAAAATTCTACGGGTGATGTGGACTTCCTATAAAAAACCAGACAAAGAGTTAAGCAGCATTTTGTGATCGTGCTAATCCTGGTTAGAGTATCTACCCTGCTAACTGCTCTCCAACCCCCTGAAACCCTGCCCAGGTTGAACTCGAATTAAAAATATTTTAAATATTATCTGGAATCATTCTTAACAGTTCAGTTTATTTTATAATTTAGCACTATTCTAAATAAACCTAACATACAGTAAATTTAACATGAAACTTTATTCACTTCTACTATCCCTGCTAATCACTGTCACTTTCTTCAGTTGCGACGACGACGACGAAGCCACTGAACTAACCATCCCATCCGAATATTCTAGCAATTCCTACGATGCCAATGTTCAGGCTGAAAATACAGTCGTTACCGAACTTGGTACCATGACTTCGGCGGCCAGCGAAGCCGAAGACAACGCCCAGTCTTCTGATATAAGTGCCATTGAGTATCCTTCTACCTTGTCTTCGGTAACCCTGCCGGCTTACCGCACCCGTGTGGAAGAATGGCTGGTAGAACTGGTGAAAGCGGCCAACGACGATGACGGCTTTCAAAACCCCGGTACGGGTAATCCTGCCGATGGTGAGGAAGGTGGGCTGCTGGGTTCACGCCTGCTCGATGAAAACGGCCTCGAGCTGAAACAAACGGTGGAAAAAGGGTCGTTCGGCGCAGCGCTGTATAATCATGCCCTTACCGTGATTAATGGCGACCTGAGTGATGCATCAGCCATCGACAAGCTGGTGGCAATCCACGGCACTGAACCCAACTTCGATCCTAACGAAGTTACGGCCGCTGCCAAGTACTCGCTCCGTCGTTCTAACCAGGTTGCCGAAACCGGCTTTTTCTACGATATTAAAAGCAGCCTTATTACCGCCCGGGCCGCTATTGAAGCCGGGGAAGATTTTAACGCCGAGCGCGACCAGGCACTGGCCGATTACCTGCTGGCCTGGGAGAAGTCTAACTTCGGCACGGTAATTTTTTATTGCAACTCGGCCAAAGTCCAGTTACAAAGTGCCAACCAGGACGAAGCTGCCCTGGGCGATGCGTTGCACGCGTACGCTGAAGGGGTTGGGTTTGCTGGTGGCTTTAAAGGATTGGCCAACAAGAAAATTACCGATGCCCAGATCGATACGATTCTGGCCTTGCTGCAGGCCCCCGACGGTGAAACTCCCGAAAGCTACCGCTTCCTGAATGATGCAACCTTACTGAACGACCTGGACCAGGTAATTGCTAATATCCAGGAGATATATGGTTTCACCGACCAACAGGTAACATCCTTCTACGTCAATAATCCTACTTAATAAATTTGTCTACCTGTGTTGCGAATATTCGCAGCATGGGTATTATCTACACGTTAAAACGTTTCAGCACCCATGAAAAAATGGCTAAACTTTAAATATCTTTCTTTCACCGGCCTGTTCTGTTTTTTGTTACTTGCGGGTGTTCTCGTTTCTTGCGACGACGACCAAACCGAAGAAACGGGTCAGTTCAATCGCTCGGCGCTGCTGGAAAGTATGGCCAGTGAACTTATTGTCCCTAATTTCATTCAACTGCAGTCTGGCGTTGATCAGCTCAGTGCGGCTACCAACACTTTTATCGATAATACTAACGAAGCTAATCTATTAGCTTTGCGGGAAGCCTGGGTAGTGGCCGTGACCGACTTCCAGCATTGCTCTGCTTTTGGGTTTGGTCCGGGCAGTCTGCCATTGGGCCCTTTTGCCGATGTAATCGGTGTTTTCCCGATCGATGAACAGGAAGTAGAACGGAATATCGGCAACCCGGAATTTAACCTGGCGTCAAGCTTTCGGCGCGACGTACGCGGGTTCTACACGGTAGAATACCTGATATACGGGAACGATGTTTCTGAAACTGCCATGGTGGATAATTTCGATGCCGACAGGAAAGCTTACCTGCAACTGATTGTTGGTGAATTAAAAACCATTACTGATAATATTGTTACCGAGTGGAATTCTACTTACCTCGAAGAGTTTACCTCTAACGATGGCACCTCGGCAGGAAGCCCGGTTTCCCAGTTATATAATGAATTCGTTAAGGATTACGAAAACCTGAAAAACTTCAAGATTGAACTGCCGGCCGGGTTAACTGCCGGGCAGGCCGGGTCGGACCCCAGGCTCGTTGAGGCTTACTACAGCGGTATATCCCGCTCGCTTATTGTGGAGCAATTTGAAAATAGTAAAAATATTTGGTTCGGACGCACCCGGAACGGACAGGATATCATTGGGTTTGAAGAATACCTGAATAGCGTAGTGGGCGGACCGGAACTGGTGGAAACATCTAAACAAGCCATCAACGACATTGATGCGGCTATCGCCGCTCTTCCCCAGGGACGGCTTTCCGAACAGGTAGAAGATCCTTCCCTGGTAAACCTGAGAAACGAGCTGCAGGATAATACGGCTCATTTTAAAAGTTCAATGAGCTCATTACTGGGAATCAGCATAACGTTCAATTCGGGTGATGGCGACTAAACTTCAATCCGCGCCATCGAAACCTTCCCTGCTGAAGCAGGCTGTAAATTACCTGGAGCAACCCGTATCGGTTGCTCCTCTGGTTACATTTCGTATTGGTTTCGGCCTGGTGATGTTGTTCAGTACTCTTCGTTATATCTACATGGGCTGGGTAGATACGCAGTTAATTAACCCGGTAATGCACTTCCATTACTATGGTTTTCACTGGGTTGAACCGCTGCCCGGCAATGGCATGTACGGGGTGTTTGCCTTAATGGTGCTAGCCACCATCGCCATCACCCTCGGCTGGTATTACCGCCTGGCTACCACGTTATTTTTCCTTTGTTTCTCGTACGTGGAACTGATCGATCTTACTTTTTACCTGAACCACTATTACTTCGTAAGCCTGGTATCTTTCCTTTTAATCCTGGTGCCGGCCAATAAATATTTTTCGCTCGACACCAAACGGACGCCCCGGATAGCCGGCAGCGTAGTGAGTCGATGGTGCATCGGCATTTTTAAATTGCAAATTGCCATCGTTTACGTTTACGCGGGACTGGCAAAAATAACACACGACTGGCTGCTAGAAGCCCTGCCTTTATCGATTTGGCTACCGGCCAAATCCAGCCTGCCGCTTATCGGGTTTATTTTTGATTACGAAGCTACCGCCTACCTCTTCAGCTGGGCAGGGATGCTATTCGATACATTTATTGTTATTTTTCTGCTGTGGAAAAGAACCCGCCTGCTGGCTTACCTGGCGGTTGTTGTTTTTCATGCGCTCACTGGTATATTGTTCCAGATTGGCGTTTTTCCACTAGTAATGATCCTGGGGGTAACAATTTTCTTTTCCGACCGGGTGCACCATAAAATTATTGCTGCTTTAGGCCGGGTGCTTCCCCTGGAGGTATCATCTTCTGCAGCGGGGCACCATCCTGGCCGCCAGCCTGCCTGGTATCGCCACGGGCTTCGGTATTTTCTCGTTGCTTTTGTTCTTTTCCAGTTGCTGTTTCCCTGGCGCTACCTGCTTTATCCGGGCAATATTTTCTGGACGGAAGAAGGGTATCGTTTTGCCTGGCGCGTTATGCTGATGGAAAAAGCCGGTACGGCAACCTTTTACGTTAAAGATGGCCCGGATGGAAGGGAAGGGGCAGTTAGGAACCGTGAATTCCTACATCCCCACCAGGAAAAACAAATGGCGATGCAGCCCGATATGATCCTGCAATTTGCCCATTACCTGGCCGGTTACTACCGGGAACAGGGCATGAGCGACCCCCGGGTTCGGGCCGACGTGCGGGTAACGCTGAACGCCCGGCCAGCCCGGCAATTAATCGACCCCCAAATCGACCTCACGAAAGTAGAAGACCAATGGAAACCTAAAAGCTGGATTCTTCCATTTAGTAAAAAGGAACAGCAATGAAGCAACTGGTTTTCGTGCTTAGTGGCATTTTTTTACTCACGCTTTCGGGCATTGCCCAGCAGTACGCGATATCCGGCAGGGTAGTAGCCGAAAGCACGAACGAGCCGTTTGAGGAAGCGGTGATCAACGTGCCTGGTGTGAACACCCGGGCGGAAACTGATTCGGCCGGAAATTATACCCTGCGCCTCCCCCCGGGAACATACCAGGTACAGGCTTTCAGCATGGGTATGGAATCGGTAACGAAAGAAATTAACCTAAACCGCAACCGTAAACTAAATTTTGTGCTCCAGGAATTAAGTACCGACCTGGATGAAGTAACCATTGAAGATAAAAGGACACAGACTAACGGTATTTCCCGTTTGCGTTCAATTGAAGGCTTTGGTATTTACGAGGCCAAGAAAAACGAACTAATTGTACTGGATGATTTCGCGGCCAACAAGGTAAATAACAACGCCCGGCAGGTATTCGCCAGGGTACCGGGCCTGAACATCTGGGAAAGTGATTACGCCGGCCTGCAGCTCGATATTGCAGCCCGCGGACTGGGCCCCAGCCGTACCGCCAATTTTAATACCCGTCAGAATGGTTACGACATGAGTGCCGATGCCCTGGGTTATCCTGAAAGTTATTACATGCCAGCCATGCAGGCAGTGCAGGAAATTGAAGTGGTTCGTGGTGCGGCCTCTTTGCAGTACGGTACCCAGTTTGGTGGAATGCTGAATTTTAAAATTCGCGAAGCCCCGGAAAAACCGATTGAAGTGAACCTGGAACAGGCTGTGGCTTCCTTCGGCCTCATTAACTCGTTCGTAAGCGTTGGCGGAAGAAAAGGCAAGATCGATTATTACGGCTATTACCAGTACCGGCAGGGAAATGGCTGGCGCGATAATTCCGGTTTTAATTCGCACCTGGGGTTTTCACGCATTGGTTACCAGGCCAGCGACAAGTTTAAGATTGGTATTGAATACTCTCTGATGGAATACAGTGCCCAGCAACCCGGAGGCTTAACGGACGAAGATTTCCGCTCTGGTAACCTGGAAAAATCGCGCCGCGATCGCAACTGGTTCCGGGTGTCGTGGAATTTGCTGGCCAGCACCATCGACTACAAATTTTCGGAGCGAACCAAGATTAATATTCGTAGTTTCGGCTTACTATCGGGAAGAGATGCGCTTGGAAACCTGGCCCAGATCGACCGGACAGATAACCCGAACGAAAACCGTACGCTCATCAGTGATGATTTTACTAATTTCGGTACCGAAGCCAGGTTGCTGCATTATTATAACCTGAAAAATACCACCGCTGCCCTGCTCGTTGGCGGACGCTTTTACCGTGGACTCACAAACCGCAAACAGGGCGACGCCACCGCTGCAGAAAACGATAATTTTACTTTTATTAATCCGAACAACCTGGAAGCGTTCGATTATGATTTCCCCAATTCTAATTATTCCCTGTTTGCTGAGAATATCTGGAACCCGACCGATCAGTTAAGCATTACGTTAGGCGCTCGTTATGAGTACATCCGTACTGACTCAAAAGGTACCTGGAAGCAACGGGTGGAAGATCGTGCCGGTAATATTATTACTGAAAACGTTTTTACCGAAAACCGATCTGTTCCCCGCTCGTTTGTGTTGTTCGGGGCAGGCATCAGTTACTACCTGAACGATGATTTAAACCTGTATGCCAATGCATCTGAAAATTTTCGGTCGGTTACTTTCAGCGACCTTCGGTTGAATAACCCTAACTTCCGGCTCGATAGCCTAATTACCGACGAAAGCGGGTATAACACTGACCTGGGCATCAGGGGTAAAGTTTTGGACTGGCTAGATGTAGACGTTAGTCTGTTCCTGCTGCGGTACAACAACCGCATTGGATTACTGCTGCCGGAAGGAAGTACCCTGTTGTTGCGTACCAACGTGGGAGATTCCCGGCACATTGGTTTGGAGTCGTTACTTGAGTTCGATGTTTTTAAACTGTTAAACTGGAAGACCGACCACGCTGCCCTGTCGCTGTTTACCAACTTTTCTCTGATCGAAGCAAACTACATTCGCTCTCGCGATTCTTCCATTAAAGGAAACAAGGTAGAATACGTACCGGAAGTGATGCTGCGCACCGGTTTAAATTACGCCTGGAAAGATCTCAAAGCCACTGCGCAAATTTCCTACCTGGGGGAACAGTTTTCCGATGGTACCAACGCCCGCTTTAATCCGAATGCCCTCAATGGTATTATCCCTGCTTACACCGTAGTTGATTTTTCCGTAGAGTATTCACCCGATCGCTATAAAATTTCATTCGGGGTAAATAACCTGACCAACGAAAAGTATTTTACCCGAAGGGCCATCAGTTACCCGGGCCCCGGCATTATCCCGGCAACCCCACGGAGTTTTTACGTTTCCTTCGGGGTAAGGCTGTAGTTTGCAGGAATGCTGTTTACAATTTTTTTACTTTACTGGTGAGAGCCAGTTTATACCTGTCGTGCGGTAGCATCCGGATAAAGGTATCACTGGCAAAATAAAGGTCGGTTGAACGACAAGTTTCGGTTGGCACTCAGCAAGTAATTCAATGATGCCTTGCGGGCGTAAACCACCTCTTCTACCTCAGGGTAATTTTGTTTTGGCTCATACAGTGGCCAGGCGTTCGATCCTAACCGGTCGCTCTCCCTACCTGGGGAAGCGACTTTAAATGTGCGGTCTATCCTGCTGTGAAAATCATTGTAACCTAACTGGTGATTAAGCAAATGGGCGAAATCCCACTTCTTTGGGGGTGGGAGTGTTAAATTATACTAATTGAAAATAGCACCTGTTTCTTTTAGCTGCCCGGAACTGGTATCTTCCATCTTTCAATCCACCCGGGTTTACGTATACTGCAGTAACATCTCGCCCAGTTCGTTGACGGAATTGCATCTACTGTTTGCCATTGCCCCACTGGAAGGCGACGGTATTGCAATACCACCTGGTCGATATTTTCCTTATTGTACTCGTCAATTACCACGCGCATGGAATCGTTGTTGCCGGAATTAACTACCCAGTTTTCCTCGGGCAGGTATTTACCCCGAACAGCCTTAATTTCCGAACCTAACTTGAA
>CAZIWJ010000196.1:0-6994 GCA_964542855.1 uncultured Roseivirgaceae bacterium | reverse complement strand
AACTGTAGAACAAATAACCCGGGTTTTACTCACCAGTTCATTCAGCGAACTCCGGCCGGTACGCACTATTCGTTCTGCCTCATGCCACTCCGCTCCATGAGAAGGCTGAACGTAAGCGTAAGCTACGAGGAGCAACAGGCCTACAACCACTTGTGGAATGTAATTAGTTACATGGGGGGGATAGATGAGCGATTGCTGGCTGCTTCGGGTAAAGAAGCCCACACCATTACCCGCCTTATTGGCGAACGCCACTACGCGCCCTCGGAAGCAGGGCAGGCCCTGATGAATGCGTTGCTGGATTTTTATAAGAATTTTAGCCAGCAAATTCCGGTTGAGGCCATGATCGCCTTAATGTACGAATTACAGGAGCCGGGAATTCCGGAAGCCCTGGGGCTGCCTGAACCGCGCGATCGCGATCGCCTGTTTGTGCGCACGTTCAAGGGGGTAAACAGCATTCGCAATGCCCTGGGCTATAACGTACAGAACCAGTACCAGCTGAATAAAAACCTTAACCAGGTTAACCGCCAGCTTAACGTGAAAAAACTGAAAGGCCAGTACACGATTCCTTCCCGGTAAAAATAGTTGATTTTACGTTCGGGGTAAAACAAGTATGTTGAGAAACCTCTGCTTGTTTCATTACTTGTTCTCTCCAACCTGTGTCGGCAAGGGAATACTTACATCCATGTTCAGGGAAAATTTCATAGACAAGCGCAGTTCGCCGTTACATGAATTAACGATAAAAGCGGACTGTACCGTTTCTCATATTTTAAAAATAAATTATATTGCTAATGAAATGAAAACGATGTTATTCAGCGAACAACAGTACTTCCGCAAGTGGTGGGTCTGGTTAATCCTGATTGGTATCAATGGCCTGGTACTGTATAAAGGTTTTGGTAGCCTGTTGTACGGCGGCAGCCTGGAATACATTCACCCCGACGATGTTATGGTAGCTGGTACAATTTTACTGGTTACTGTTTTTATCCTGATCATTCACCTCGATACCCGCATATACGCTGATGGCATCTACGTCCGTTTCTTCCCCCTTAACCTGGAATTAAAAAAGTACGGCTGGGAAGAGATCAGTAGCTCGTACCTGCGGGAATACCAGCCTATCGTGGAATACGGAGGCTGGGGGCTGCGATGGGGCCCGTCGGGAAAAGCCCTCACCATTTCGGGCAAACAGGGCCTGCAACTGGAAACCGCCGACGGCCACCGGCTGCTGATCGGCACCCGGAAAGCAACAGAAATGGAACAAACCCTCGAAGGAATCGGGCAATTAAGCCAGTGAAAACCGGAAGTATCTTTAAACGATCTGCCAAACCAATCGTAACCCGTTAACCTCATGTAACTGCCAAACTCAGTAAAGCCGGCATGGTAAGCATGGCCAGCAGGGTTTGTAAGGTGATAATCCCGGCAATAGCTTCCCGGTTGCCGCCTAATTGTACGGCAAGGGTGTATGATGATACTGAACAGGGTAAGGAGGCATACAGTACCATCACTCCCAGAACAACCCCCTCAATTTCCTGGAAATTACATATAACCAGTACCAGCAACGGCAACAAAGCCAGTTTGAATAAACTGCTCAGGGCTATTGGCAGGGCTTCGTGGGCAATTGCCCGCATTACCAGCCCGGCGCCAACCGAAAGCAGCCCCATTGGTAGTGCTGCCCTGCCCACAATGGCCATAAACTCCCGGAAAAATACCGGCAGGGGAAAATCAGTAACATTAAGCAGTAAACCGGTTGTACACCCCAGGATTAGCGGGTTTCGGATAATATTTTTTAACAACCCGTTAGGGTTACGCTTTCCCAGGAACCAGGAAAAAGCACTAACACTGATTACGTTCACCAGCGGAATGATACTGGCAATTGCCAGGGCTGCCAAAGCTAAACCCTCTTCACCGTATAGTGCTGAAGCCCCGGCAAAACCTACGTAAGTATTGGGCCGGATACTGCCCTGAAGCAGGGATGTGAAGGTAGGTTTATCGGTTAGCTTGTTGAGTATCAACACAACGAGTGAAACAAACGTAATTGCTGCTACCAGGATAACGGTCATGGGCAGCAGTTCCGGTCGTTGCAATTCAGCGACTGATAATTTTTCAACCAGCAATACCGGAAATAGTACGAAGTAAGTTACCCGGTCGGCATACGGCCAGAACCCGTTGCCCGGAAAGCGGATGCGCTTCAAAATTATACCAAGAACAACGACACCAAAAACCGGAAGTAAAGCACCGATTATTGTAATCATCAGGCTGGCAGGTTATCAGAATGAAAGCACTTGTTAAAAATCAATAAAAAACCGGAGAGCAGGAGCAGGTGTTGCATGGGTGTTGTTTTAGGCGAAAGCTACTGAATGTAAATCGTACGTAAAAGTAACGTCCGCCCCTACCTGTACCCGGTTAGTGAACGGTTACTCGTACTCCTGGATCAATCCGCCGGTTAGCCGGATCAGTTCCAGGTTGGTATCAATTGCATTAAATTTTGCCTGTAAATTATTGAGGGCAATATTCAGGTAATCGTTCTGTATGGTTCGGAAGTCGAAGGAATTAATGATACCATTTTTAAAACGCTCCTCGGCCAGGTTGAGGTTCAACTGCCCGCTTTCCAGGTTTTCTTCGGTAATATTCAGTAATCGCTGTCGGGCATCGTATAAGTCATAAGCCGAACGCAACTGGTTTTCCAGCGACAGTTTCAGGTTTTCGACCTGCAACTGGGCAATGCGTTCATTGGTGTAAGCATTTTCAATTTGCCGTTTAATTCTGCCCCCGTTAAACAGGGTGTAACTTAGCGTAAAGGTGGCATTGTAATTCAGTGTTTTAGCCACATTAACCGGTTCATCCAGCCGCCGGCCGCCCAGATCGGCATTACCGAGGTCCTGCCGGTTAATTCCATAAGAAGCCCCTGCATTCAGCGCCAGGGAAGGGTACAGTTCAGCCTTGCTGATGTTCACGTCTTTACGGAAAATTTCCAGGTTAATAAACTGGTTGCGCAGGTTGCTGTTATTGCTCACCATCTTGTTGTAAAGGTCGTCCAGGTCGTAACTTTTTCTTTCCACTTCAAAAGGGGTGGTGAGCACAAAAGCCTGTTCCAGGTCAACCGCCAGCAGCAGGTTCAGGTTACGCTCGGCGTTCAGGTAGTTCACCTCCTGCGTAACGTAGTTAGAAGAATCGGTTAGGTAGGCCGATTTGGCCTGCAACACGTCGAAAGTAACGGCCGATCCGATTTCACTTTTGGTTTGCTGGTAGTTATACCGGTCTTTGGAAAGATTAAAGATGGTTTGCAGAACATCCAGTCGCTCTTTCTCTAGCAGAACGGTATAATAGGCCTGTATAATCCCCTGAATTGCATTTTCAACCACGATAGTAGCGTTACCCACGCTTTGTTCCTGCAGCAGTTGCAGGCGCTCTTTGGTAATGTTGACCCGGAACCCGCCAAATAAATTCCAGTTCAGCCGAACGGCAGGGGTAATGTCGTTAGAAAGTACCTGACCCTGCAGGAAGCTGGCGGGGTTTTCCACATCGCGAATGTTATTGCTTTGCGTGGCTTCGAAAGACAGCAACGGCCAGCGGCCCGCTTCACCCCATTCGTTGTTGTTTTCAGCAATAGCCACATTTTGTTCCTCTATCCGGATATCGAAATTATTCTGCAGTCCCATTTCTATAGCTTGCGATAACGACAGTTCCTGCTGCGCGTAAACCGGAACAGCCAGTAATATCAGGAGAAGTAACCTAAAAACTGCTTTAAAACTGCGTTTTATCGGTTTGTACGCCTGGGCCAGCCGACCGGCTGCTTCTACGAGATGTAGACCGGGTAAGATGAAAATATTTTTCATTGCAACTGCATTTCTCTTTTCTGCTCAATAACCGCCGGCTCAACATCTTCCTGGCTTGGCTTGTTTTTACCGGTTAGGGTGCGGAATGCCCAGGTCAGGTACACTTTAATATCGTTGAATGCCAGCATCAGCACCGGGAAGAATAACAAAATTAGCAGGGTACCGAACAGTACACCGTAAGCTACTGATACCGCCATCGGGATAACAAACTGGGCCTGGAAACTGGTTTCCAGGATGATTGGGTATAACCCGGCAACCGTAGTGATAGACGTTAATAAGATTGCACGGAACCGGGCAGTACCCGCCTTAATAGCCGCTTCCTGCACAACCATGCCTTCGCGCAGGTTCCGGTTGTACTTATCCAGCATCACCACCGCATCGTTAATAATTACCCCGGAAAGGCCAATCATGCCGTAAATGCTGAGAATGGATACCGGAATACCCACTATGCCGTGCCCCAGTATGGCACAGAATACCCCGAGTGGAATGAGTAAAATGATGAGTATCGCCTGGTAAAAAGATCGGAATGCCAGGGTAATTACCAGCACCATCATGGCAAAGGCCAAAGACCCATACAGTGAAAATGAAGAAGCCACCCGTTCCTGTCGTCGCTGTTGCCCTTCTATGGAATATTCTACCGAAGGATATTTTGCTAAAATTGGTGGAAGGATGTCCTGCTGAATCTTCTCAAGAATGGGAGGAACCGGTTCGCTGGAATTTTCCAGGTCGGCATCGATGCGCACTTCCCGCTTCCCGTTGAATCGGTTAATGGTAATCACGCCCCGCTCAATATCATAATCGGCCAGTGCCTGTAAAGGGTATTCGTTACCGGCGGCGTCCTTGATTTTCATTTCCTCCAGTTGCGAAATATTAACCCGGTCTTCTTGCGGATAGCGGACCCAGACCCTCACTTCGTCGTCGCCGATTTGCAATTTCTGGGCCTCTTCGCCGAAGAACGCCCGACGAATTTGGTTGGTAATATCGGCCTGGTTTAATCCTAAAAAGTAAGCTTTAGGCTTCAGTTCCAGTTTAATTTCTCTTCGTCCCGAAGCGTTGTTATCGGTAATATCTTTCAGGGAAGCCAGTCGGCCTAAGCCATCTTTAAATTCTTCTTTGGCCGCTTTCAACTCCTCCAGGTTACTTCCCAGCAGGGCAATATTTACCGGGCTTCCAAACCGGTTCGAACCTCCTACCGTGAATTTTTCGGCCTGCGGTACCGAGCCAATTTTATTGCGCACTTTACCGCCAAACTGGAAAGAAGAAACCCCGTATTCATCGAATCGCTCGTCGTAAAAAGAAACTCTCAGGTTACCGGTATGGCTGCCGTTATCTGAGCTTCCCCGGCCGGCGGTGTTACCAACCGACAGGTCTACATACTTTACAAAACCTTCCCCATACTTTTCTTCCAGTTCGCGGTCAACGGCCCATATTTTATTTTCAAATTCTTCGAGGTAGCCCTGGGTAATGGTTTCCCGGGTACCGGGCTTCAGCACCAGGTTCACTTCCAGGTTGTCGAAGGGAATATTTGGGAAAAAAGTAAAGTTAATCAGTCCTCCCTGTAATACACCTACCATCACCAGGACAAAGAAGATGGGAATAGCAGCCGAAACCCACTTCCAGCCAACCAGGAAGCGAAGGGCCGGTTCGTAAATTTTATCTCTTAAGTAAAAAATTACACCGTTTAACCGGGCCCTCAGGGTTATTTTCGACTTTTCTCCGGCTTTAGGCTGGTGCTTTCTCCGTAATATAGTTTCCGTTCCCAGGTGAGCCGGCAGTACCAGGAAAGCTTCAACTAACGAAAAGGCCAGGGCAGCAATAACTACAATAGCCATTTCCCGGGTGAAGCCGTTATTGTCTAACAGCAGCAACGGAATAAAGGCAATAATCGTGGTAGATACGGAAGTAAATACCGAAGGAAGAACCTCCATCGTACCGTCTATTGCTGCCCTGAACGGGGTTTTTCCTCTTTCAAAGTGGGTGTAAATATTTTCGGCAATCACAATTCCGTCGTCAACAAGAATTCCAATTACAAGGATCATCCCGAACAGGGAAAGCACATTAATGGTAATGCCGGCTAATAAACCAACAATAAACATCCCCAGGAAAGAAGCCGGGATGCCAAAGGCCACCCAGAACGACAACCGCAGGCTGAGGAATAAACCGAGTGTAATAAGAACCAATACCAAACCACCACCCCCGTTACGATAAAGCAGAGTTAGGCGCTGGGTGAGGATGCTGAAGAAGTCGAATGAAGTAATTAACTCCAGGTTGTTACCGTATGAGCCCGATCCGGTGCGGAAGCCTTTCTTAAAAAACTCCGATTCTCCTTCGTACTTTTCCGGTATATTTTGCCCGGTACTGGTAGAGTTAAACCCTTCCACGTATCCGGCCAGGTAACCGGAAATCTGTTCCAGGTCCTCTTCCGGTATTTTCTGCACCACTACGCTGATGGAACGGTAGGTTGTATCTTCGCTCGGGCTGGAAAATACTTTGTTTGGTACGTCGGCAAACTGGTAATTTACGTCGGCTACTTCCTTAAGCAGTAAATCGCTGCCGTCGGGGTTGGCCCGAATAATAATATCGGCAATCTGCTCCGGATCAATTTCTTTAGAATTGGCCCGGATGCTGATTTCTTCCTTGTCGGTTTTAATGGTTCCACCCGATATGTCGCGGTTATTAAACCTTACTGCATTGGCCAGCTGGGCAAAAGTAAGGTCGTAGCGAATCAGGTCGTTTTCCGATACTTCAATAGAAATTTCCACGTCGGGAAAGCCACGTACATTCACCTGTGAAATGACTCCCGAATTTAGGAAATCATTTTCAATCTGTTTGCCCGTGCGCTTCAGGGCAAATAAATCAACATCACCGCGCAGGCTGAGGAAAGAGGCGGTTTCTACCGGCTTCTTCTTAAAAACGATGGGTTTCTCAGCCGCTACCGGGAAGCCGTTAATCCGGTCTACTGCATTTTTTACTTCGGTGAGTACTTCATCAATGTTGTACCCTTCCAGCGTACGGATGCTTACCGTGGTAGTATTTTCTGATGCAGTTGAAGTAAATTCCTCAATGCCCACCACGCCCTGCAGCGATTCTTCAATTTTTACCGTAATGCCTTCTTCCATTTCCTCCGGGGATGCACCGGGGTAAGCAACAGTTACGGTAATTTC
>CAZIWJ010000195.1:0-7011 GCA_964542855.1 uncultured Roseivirgaceae bacterium | reverse complement strand
CATTACCGGATCCTTTTTATGAGTAAGTAGCAAGTTATAGCCCCCTCATCGTTCGGCCGGTAAAAAACCGCTTCAATCCTGCTGCTAACTTATTAATCCTCCCTGATATGTTCTAAATTGCAAAACTTATTTAAAATTATAAAAGGAGAGTAACGAATGAATTACCTGGATCAACTGAATGAACCACAACGAGAGGGAGTAAAACACACCGAAGGGCCGGCCATGATCATTGCCGGGGCAGGTTCAGGAAAAACCAGGGTATTAACTTACCGCATCGCTTATCTGATTCAGGAAAAAAAGATAGATCCGTTTAATATCATGGCCCTTACCTTTACCAATAAGGCAGCCAGGGAAATGCGAAACCGGATTGAACAGCTCATCGGTGCCGAAGCCAAAAACCTCTGGATGGGTACTTTTCATTCAATCTTTGCCCGCATTCTCCGCGTAGAAGCCGGCCTGCTGGGCTATCCCAGCAATTTTAGTATTTACGATACTGACGACTCCAAATCGCTGATCAGGAAGATCGTTAAAGACCTCCAGCTCGACGATAAGGTGTATAAAACCAACGGGGTAATGAACAGGATCTCCGGGGCTAAAAACCGGCTTATTTCCTGGCGGGAATACAATAATAACCCGGCTTACTTTACCGAAGACCAGGCTGCTGCCAAACCCCGCATGGGAGAAATTTATAAAGAATACGCCCGCCGCTGCTTCAAAGCCGACGCTATGGACTTCGACGACCTGCTTTTTAATACCAATGTATTATTCCGCGACCACACCGATGTGCTGAATAAATACCAGCAGCGGTTCCATTATGTTATGGTCGATGAGTTCCAGGATACCAACATTTCGCAGTATCTTATTACCAAGAAGCTGTCGGCCGTACGCAGCAACATCTGCGTGGTGGGCGATGATGCCCAGAGTATTTACGCCTTCCGCGGGGCAAGTATTGAGAATATTCTCAACTTCGAGAAAGACTACCCCGACCTGAAAGTGATTAAGCTGGAACAGAATTACCGGTCGACCCAGAACATTGTGAACGCTGCCAATTCCATTATTAAAAACAACCAGGGGCAGTTGCGCAAAGACGTATGGACAGCCAATACCGAAGGCAAACAGGTAGATCTTATTAAAGCCAGTTCCGAGCACGAGGAAGGACGGATGATTGCCACGGCCATTTTCGAAAACAAAAATAATCATAAGCTGAACAGCTCGGATTTTGCTGTTCTGTACCGCACCAACAGCCAGTCGAGGGCGCTGGAAGAAGCCCTGAGAAAAAACAACATCAAGTACCGGGTAATTGGCGGGGTTTCGTTTTACCAGCGGAAAGAAATTAAGGACCTGCTGTCGTACCTGCGCTATGCCGTGAACACGAACGACGAACAGGCTTTGCGACGAATTATTAACTTTCCGAAAAGAGGAATTGGTCCGGCCAGTGTAGATAAAGTGGTAGGCAATGCGTACAACCACGATATCGGCTTATGGGAAGTGCTGCAGAATATCCAGCAGTTTATGAGTGGACGCTCGGCCAATTCTATCTACCAGTTCATGGAAATGATGGAAGGCTTCCGGCTCGAGGCCGAGCGCAAAGATGCGTACGAAGCAGCCTCGCACATTGCCAAAAACTCTGGGCTGCTGAAAGAACTGTATGAAGATAAAACCATAGAAGGCCTGAACCGCTTTGAAAACGTGCAGGAATTACTGAATGCGGTGCGGGAGTTTGTTGATAATACCGAAAACGAAGACAAGAGCCTGAGTACGTTTCTTCAGGAAATAGCCCTGCTTACTAATGCCGATGAAAACGATAAGGACGACGACTGCGTAACCCTAATGACCATTCACGGGGCTAAGGGACTTGAATTTAAACATGTATTCATCGCTGGGCTGGAAGAAGATCTTTTTCCTTCGCAAATGATGTTGGCCAGCCGCAGCGACCTGGAAGAAGAACGCCGTTTGTTTTACGTGGCCATTACCCGGGCCGAACAATCGCTCACCTTATCGTACGCCCTGACTCGCTACCGCTATGGCCGGTTAAAAAATTGCGAGCCCAGCCGGTTTATTGAAGAAATTGATCCAAAATACCTGAATGTAAACAAGCGGCTCGGTTCGCGGTTAAATTCGGGAAGTGATACTAATCATGCCCGGGTACTGATTAACAGCGTAAAGAAAAATCATAAAACGGGTGCGGCGACGAAAAAAGTGCATCAGGTATCGCCCGATTTTAAGCCCAGCGATACCAGTAAACTGGATCAGGGTATGCGGGTGGAACACCCCAAGTTTGGCCTGGGAACCGTTGAACGGGTAGAAACGCAGGGAGCAAACCGTAAAGCAAAAGTGAATTTCCAGGACTTTGGAGAGAAAACCTTACTCCTCAGTTTTGCCAAGCTGCGGATACTGGAAGACTAGTTTTAAATATTTTTTAACATATTAACCGGGTAATTAATAATTCTACTGTAAATGAAATACGAATACAATACCAATAAACCCCATTTAACATTGAAAGAATACGGCCGGAATATTCAGCAGCTCGCTGAACATATTTCTACCATGGACGATCGGGAAGAGAGAAACCGGTATGCCAAAGCGATGATTGCTCTGATGGTGCGGCTGAACCCAAACATTAAAGACCCGAACGAAAGTGCCCAGAAAATGTGGGACGATCTACATATTATGTCCGACTTTCAACTGGAAATCGACAGCCCTTATCCTATGCCCGACCGCGACATTCTGTACCGTAAGCCGGAACGCCTGCAATACAGCCGCGATAACGCCCGATTTAAGCATTACGGTAAAAATGTGGAAAAGATGATCAGGAATGCACTGGAAGTAGAAGACGAAGTGCAGCAGAAAGCTGCATTGGTTCAGGTTGGCCGACTGATGAAAGGGTTTTACATGACCTGGAATAAGGAAAACGTAGATGATGAAATAATCATTAAAAACATTAACGAGCTGGCTGGCGAAAAAGTAAACCTAACAGTAGAAGAGGTGAAGGAAAATAATTTCTTCGACGTACAGGTGAATACCAGTAACAACAGCAATAGCCGGAGCCGATCGGGCGGAAGTAATAACGGCGGCAAAAGAAGAAAAAAGAAGAGAAACTAACATGGGAGCATTCCGGGTTGAAGGGGGCCACGTTTTGAAGGGAGAAATTACACCCCAGGGAGCTAAAAATGAAGCCTTGCAAATTTTATGTGCTACATTGCTCAGTGCCGAAACCATCACTATTCACAAAGTACCTGCCATTCGTGATGCGCTAATGCTAATTGAACTCCTGAAATCGCTGGGGGTGGTTGTTGAACAGGTAGGGGAGGAATCCTACACGTTCAATGCAGCTTCGGTAAACCTGGATTACCTGGAAACGGAAGGCTTTCGTGAACAAGCTTCTGCCCTAAGAGGATCGATCATGATCCTGGGGCCGCTGCTGGCCCGCTTTGGCAAAGGAAAAGCCCCGAAGCCGGGGGGCGATAAAATTGGCCGCCGCCGGCTCGACACCCACTTTATGGGCTTCCAGAAACTGGGAGCTAAATTCAGCTACAACGACAAAACCGGCTTTTATACCATCGACGGGGTTAACTTAAGGGGCGCTTACGTTCTTCAGGACGAAGCCAGTGTTACCGGTACGGCTAATGTAGTAATGGCCGCCGTACTGGCCAGTGGAAAAACGACCATATATAATGCTGCCTGCGAACCTTATTTACAGCAGCTTTGCAATATGCTAAACCGCATGGGAGCCAAAATTACCGGCGTGGGTTCTAATTTATTGCACGTAGAAGGAGTAGAAGCCCTGGGTGGCACGGAACATACCTTGCTTCCCGACATGATTGAAGTAGGCAGTTTTATTGGTATGGCTGCCATGACACAATCGGAACTGCACATTAAAAACGCGCGGGTAGATATGTTGGGTCCCATTCCGGATACTTTCAAACGGTTGGGTATTACTTTCAGCGTGGAAAACGACGATATTCATGTGTTCGGCCAGCGGCCCTACCAGGTCGAAACCTTCATCGACGGGTCGATCATGACCATTGCCGATGCCATCTGGCCCGGGTTAACCCCCGATTTACTGAGTGTGATTCTCGTGGTTGCCACCCAGGCCATGGGTACAGTACTGGTTCACCAGAAAATGTTCGAAAGCCGGCTGTTCTTCGTGGATAAGCTCATCGATATGGGAGCCCAGATTATCCTTTGCGATCCGCACCGGGCAACCGTAATTGGCCTGGACCGACGTTATCCTTTAAAAGGCATTTCCATGACCTCACCAGATATTCGGGCAGGGGTGGCGCTATTAATTGCTGCCCTGTCTGCCGAAGGCACTAGTACCATCTACAACATAGAGCAAATTGATCGCGGCTACCAGAAAATTGATGAACGCCTGCAAAACCTGGGTGCCCACATTGAAAGACTGGATTGATCTTTTCGTTCTGGTAACCTTGCCTGCGCTTGTGAAAGTGGCTTACCAACCATTTTATAGGAGATAGTCCCCGATTTTCATACCGCAGGCCGCCGGGGGCTTGCAGACGATTTTACATTAGATACATTTTATTTCGTAGCGGATAATGCAAACTACTAGGAACTGGCTTACTTAAACTGAAACAGTTTATCAATACCCTCAAACAGTTAGCTTCCCCACAGTCCACAAACCATCCTTAACGGCCCGTGAACGCGAACGATGCTTATTACCTGTTAAGAAGCTCTGTCGTATGTTTTCGCAATAGCTTTCCGTTAGCTGTCCTGGTAAACTCAGGTAATTCCCTGATTTGCTTGGGTACCCAGTACCGGTTCCAGTTACTTTCCACCCGCGAGAAGATTTCCCTGATTAGTTCAGCGTCCGGTTTAAACCCTTCAAAAAGTAAAATAACCTGTTCCCCGTAATCGGAATGGGGCAGAGCCGTAATCATTAAGCTATGCTGCCGGTTACTAAAATTGGAAAGCTGCTCAGTAATAAAACCTTCCAGCTGTTCGGGGAAAATTTTAATCCCTCCTGAATTAATCACGTAATCGGCCCGACCCAACCACTGAAAAGTACGTTGACCATGAAACCGGACAATATCACTCGTAGTAATCCACTCATTGCGGGTAACGGCTCCCCTGATTTGCAAACACTCTCTTGCATCCTGTTTCACTTCAACTCCCTGCAGCACAGTAAAATATTCCGATGCTGCGGGGCCGTTAATTGGTCGTAAAGCAATGTGAGAAACGGTTTCCGTCATGCCGTAAGTGGCGTAAACCGGAACCCTGAGTTTCTGGCAGGCCCGTATTAACCAGGCCGACATTGGGGCTCCGCCAATTAAAATCGCCTTCATTTCATTAAGTCGGTTGATCTGGTCCGGAACATTGGCTTCAATTATAGCCTGTAGTTGTAAAGGAACCAGGGCTGTGAAGGTAACAGGCGGATATTCCGGTAAATTGTGCATGGGGTTTTTGGCGGGTTCAACCACCCTGCAGTCCATGTTAGCCAGTAGGGCCCGGACCAGCATCATTTGCCCGGCGATATAGTTTGTACCCAGGGCAACCAAAGCAACATCTTTTTCAGTAAGGCCAAGATACCGGATGGTTTGCCGGGCACTGGCTTCCATTTGCTCCCTCTGAATTAAAATTTCTTTGGGTTTACCCGTTGATCCGGATGTTTTTAGGGTGAACGTTTGCTGACCCGACGTCCACTGATTGCAAAACCTAAGTGCCAGGTTGCCATAATCGGGAAGATCCCATTCGTTTGGAGGTTGATCCGGAATTAGTTGCCGGCCGGCTATTTGAACGATCATAAAAAGATCAGGGCTTTATTTTAGGTAAAGATGATGTAACGTAACGGGTAATTTATTAAAAAACCGATGAAATTTTTAAAATGACCCTTTGAAATTAACTTTTTTTCATTAATCATTCACTTCACACCCGCCCTAATTTAAAATATGGCAATGCATGAATGTATGAACCTTTTAAGCTATAACCTTTTTGTACTATTTAATTACTGGTGTAAACAGATAAATACTGCCAGCGTCGTTCGATCATTTTTTCGTAAAAGGTCCCATTTTGTAATAAATAGGGCAGATTTTAAGTTTTTGGTTGCTATTATTCATAACGAATAAATCTACTCACCTAAAAGAAGCTATTAAAATAAATATCAAAAAAATTAAATAGTGATTATTGACTTTAACTAAGCAATCCGATATGTTTAAGATTGAAATAATTACACATGTACCTAATTCTAACAAAGTGTATTATTTCAATCAAGCAATTCCTTCTACGTAGTTTACAGTTTTAATCATTGTTTAAATTAAATCGTTAATCATGGTAAGCAATTTTACCCCTAGTTTTGCTGTTAGGGCAGGAAGGATTTTATTCTTTCTGGTTTTATCAGCAATTTTTTTGTTCCTGTCTGCAGGAGCTTTTGCGCAGTCGCGCACGGTTACCGGTAAGGTAACGGCGGTGGAAGACGACAGTTCACTACCGGGTGTTAACGTGGTGGTAAAAGGAACCACCTCAGGTACTGTTACTGACGTTGACGGTAACTACCGAATCCAGGTACCTGGTAACGATGCCGTTATTACTTACTCATTCATCGGATTATTGAGTAAGGAAGTAAGAGTGGGTAACCAGTCTATTATCAATGTACAGCTCGAATCTGACACCGAGCAACTGGAAGAAGTGGTTGTTACGGCTATTGGTATTGAGCGTGAAAAGAAAGCGTTGGGATACGCGGTAACTAACCTTGATGGCCAGAAGTTGCAGCAGCGCTCAGAGCCGGATGCGGTTCGTGGCCTGTCTGGCAAGGTTCCGGGTGTAAACATCACGGGTTCCGGCGGTGGTGTTGGTTCGGCAACCAACATTACTATTCGTGGTAATTCTTCTCTTTTAGGTAACAACCAGCCGCTGTTTGTTGTGGATGGGGTTCCTTTCGATAACTCTACTTCAAGAACCAACGACGACTTCCAGCAGGGTAACCCGCAGTCGAACCGGGCGCTTGACCTCGACAGATCGGAAGAGCGTCGTGTAGGGAAAGAGTGTAGATCTCGG
>CAZIWJ010000194.1:0-7028 GCA_964542855.1 uncultured Roseivirgaceae bacterium | reverse complement strand
AGTTTACGTTTTTACCATAATGAAACGATTCTGTTACAGCCTTTTATATTTTCATTGTATATTTCCTACATATCGGTTTTCATAACTATAACTATAACCATTTTTTACCAGCCCATGCCAATACAGTTTATTAATCCCGCCAACAGATCGTTACAGGAATCGTACGGACCTTGTTCAGGGTAATATACAAGCAGGATACAGTCATTTTCTGTCGGGCTTTGGCCTGCGCGAATTTGCTCACACGAAAACCCTGTGGAAAAAGTAGCGGTTAACATTTTAGTATGAATAAGTTTAAAAATAAGGTAGCGCTGGTAACCGGTGGTGCACAAGGCATTGGCAAAGCCATTGCCCAGGCTTTTTCGCACCAGAACGTGCAGGTGGTGATTGCTGATATTGACCGGGAGGCCGGGGCAGAAACCCAGCAGTGGCTGGAAGAAAAAGGTGGGAAAGCAGTTTTTGTTTATACCGATGTTCGCCAAAGCTCATCGGTACAGGTTGCCGTTGAGGAAACCGTTGCCCGCTACGGCAGGCTAGACTTTGTGATTAACAACGCGGGGGTCAGCAAATTTTTCTCGCTGGAAGACGAGGGCGAAGACGCTTTCGACGAGGTAATTAACACCAACCTGCGCAGTGCTTACCTGTTTGCCCGGTATGCGGCCCCGCACCTGAAAGAACAGAAGGGGGCTATTGTTAATATTGCATCCACCCGCGCCCTGATGTCGGAACCCCATTCCGAAGCCTACGCTGCCAGCAAGGGCGGACTGGTAGCCCTCACCCATTCGCTGGCGGTAAGCCTGGGGCCTGAGGTTCGGGTGAATGCAATTAGTCCGGGATGGATTGAAGTTCGCCACTGGCGGAAGGAAAAAAACCGTGAAAAAATTAACCACAGCCTGATGGATGAAGCCCAGCATCCGGTAGGCAGGGTTGGAAAGCCCGAGGATGTAGGCCAGGCTGCCGTATTCCTTTGTAGCGGGGAAGCCGGTTTTATTACCGGGCAAAACATTATAGTTGACGGGGGGATGACCATTAAGATGATTTACGAGTAAGCCTGAACTTTTCAGGTTAAACACCAATAAGTTGGCTGCATTAATCGAGTACCAGTGCTAAATGGTTTAATAGTTAGGTTTTTCAATGGAAATTAAAGGGGGGCTGGTTAGCCTAAACGGGCTTAATTGTTTAAACAATTTTCAGGATTTGGTTATTCCATTAGTATCTGTAACCAAATTAACTCATCATGAAGCAATTCCTAGCAACCTTACTTTGCGTAATACTGTGTTCAGGCCTCACACAGGCACAGGACCGTTTAACCGGTAAAAGCTTTGCTACCCGCTCCGAAGTCATCGCAAGCAACGGTATGGCCGCTACCAGCCAGCCCCTGGCTACCCAGGTAGCGCTCGATATATTAAAACAGGGCGGCAATGCCATCGATGCAGCTATTGCAGCCAATGCTACCCTGGGTTTAATGGAACCAACCGGTTGCGGTATGGGTGGCGATTTATTTGCCATCATCTGGGATGCCGAAAATGAAGAACTGCTGGGGTTAAATGCCAGTGGGCGATCGCCCAAAAATTTAACCCTGAGCGTTGTCCAGGAAAAAGGACTTGAATATATTCCTTACCGCGGCCCTTTGTCAGTATCCGTTCCCGGTGCCGTTAGTGGCTGGCAGGCGATGCACGATAAGCTGGGATCATTACCTATGGATAAAATCCTCGCCCCCGCCATTAATTACGCCAGGGAAGGTTTCCCGGTATCGGAAGTAATTGCCTATTACATGAGCCGTGCTGAATCGGGCTTCAAGGATCTGCCAAACTTTGCCGATACTTACATGCCCAATGGGCATACCCCCCGCAAGGGCGAAATTTTTAAAAACCCCTACCTGGCTTCTACGCTGGAAAAGATTGCCAAAAAAGGAGCAGATGGCTTTTACAAGGGTGAAGTGGCCCGTACCATTGCCGACTTCGTGCAGCAGCAGGAGGGATACATTTCCTACGAAGACCTGGCTGAGCACGAAGCCGAGTGGGTAAAGCCTTATTCTATAAATTACCGGGGATACGATGTATACGAACTTCCTCCCAACGGACAAGGTATTGCAGCCCTGCAAATGCTGAACATCCTGGAGGAGTACGATATTGCTTCCATGGGCTTTAACAGCACCGAGTACCTGCATTACTTTGTTGAAGCTAAGAAACTGGCTTTTGAAGACCGGGCCAAGTTTTATGCTGATCCGGATTTTGTAGACGTTCCTATTGAACAGCTTATTTCGAAAGCCTACGCCCAGGAACGAAAAAAGCTGATTGATCCCAACCGGGCTGCCGATGAATTTCCGGCGGGCGAACTGGAACAGGGCAATACGATCTATATGACCGTAGCCGACAAGGATGGGAATATGGTTTCACTGATCCAGAGCAATTACGGGGGAATGGGTTCAGGGCTGGTACCTCCCGAGTTAGGTTTTATGTTACAGAATCGGGGAGCCCTGTTTAGCCTGGAAGAAGGACACGCCAATGTGCTAGAACCCGGCAAGCGGCCTTTTCATACCATTATTCCTGCTTTTATAATGAAAGACGGCGAGCCATTTATGAGTTTCGGCGTAATGGGCGGTGCCATGCAGCCGCAGGGCCACAGCCAGATTGTAATTAATATGGTTGATTTTGGCATGAACCTGCAAGAGGCCGGTGACGCTCCTCGTATTCGTCATGTGGGATCTTCCCAGCCTACGGGCAGTAATATGACTAACGGGGGGACCGTAAATGTGGAATCGGGGATTGATTACGAAATCATCCGTGAGTTAATTAAAAAAGGACACGATGTTGGTTTCCAGCCCGGTGGTTACGGCGGTTACCAGGCCATTATGTATAAGGATGGGGTGTATTACGGCGCTTCGGAGTCGAGGAAAGACGGCCAGGCTGCCGGGTATTAATCCACGTTCGTCATCAATTAATGGCAAACATAAAGGGGTACTTCGAGTATCCCTTTTTTAATTTAAGCCACCATACAATTATGTACTCTCTCTTTTTTGCCAACCATAACTGCTAACCACCTCAGAGCACAGGCTGTTTATCACGCCAGCCGACAATAAGTTTGCAATCCGTTCCGTGTTCACTGATCGGATTGGCTTTTTTAAATTCGTTCAAACCAAATAAAAAACCCCGATGAGAAATATTAATCATCGGGGTTCATGCTATGAAGAGTTTATTGCTATGGCAGATTAACGACGGCGGCGCGACCCGGAACTACCGGAGCTTCGGGTGCCACTAGATCGGGAACCACGAGACCGGGAGGGAGAAATGCTTCGGGTGCCTCTTCGTGATCCGCCGGTTGAATAACGGCTTCTATTATTATAACCTCTTCCCCGGTCGTAAGAGGGAGTGGAGCCGAAACCGTTGTTACTTGGAGCCACACGGCTATTAGAGGCCGGACGGCTAGGTACAGAACTACTTCGGGGAGAGTAAGAAGAGGTTGAGCCCCTGCTTCTTAAAGAAGCATTCCTTACCGAATTAGCTGCTGCCCGCTCGCTGGCCGAACGATAGTATTCGTTTTGAGAAGACTGAAACTGGAAATCCGAGGTATTAACCCGACCATTTTCAGGAGTAGACACGCGAGTAGTGCTACTGTTGCTTCTTCTACTTCGATTTGACATATCGTTACTAACCGAACGACTACTTCTGTAATTTCTTGACTGGCTGCTGGCCCGCATCCGGGTAGCATTACTTTCATTTCCGTTAGCGATGAATGTGCCATTTACAGGAGGATAATACAGCCCACCGTAGCCTCCATAACCACCATAGCCACCAAAACTGCCGTAGCCAAACCGGTTAAAAGATGTAAATCCTGGACGACCAAACGGGTTAACAGCATAAGTTCTTCCGAAGCGGTCGACAACCAGAGTGTTCATGGGGTTATTGAAAGAGTTAAATCCAAACATGTTATAACCTCCCATTCCAAGGCCCATTCCCATACCAAATCCGCTGTTAAACCCTAAACGGGTTACTGAACCAAATGGGGCACTAAACCACGGGTCGAAAAAAGGATCGTAAACTACCGGGTTTCCAAAAGCAGTGTAACCGGCAAAACCGGAACCGAACGGAGAAAAATAATCTCTTCGGTTCGTGCTGTTATTTCTTGTTTTTACATCCTGAATCCGGTCTTCTTCAGCAATGTAGTAAGTTTCTTCTTCTGAAGAAGCACTGGTATTGTTTTCGTTGGCGTATTTTGCCAGGTACTCAGGATTCACAAACTTATCGGACTGCACCTCCTGGTTGTAAATATACTCTCCCGATTTGTACTCAGCCTGTTGCGGTTTATTCAGGTTGGTATATTTCACCGGGTTGCGGTCGGCCGAAGTAAAATAAAGATTATCGTACTCTTTGCTGCTGCTTACCTGTTCTACTGCACAGGAGAAAAGCAAAGGAGTCATTAAAATTGCTGTGGTGTGTTTCAAAAAACTCTTCATAAGCTTATTATTTTCTTAACAAATTGCCTTGTAGAAAGGCCCTTGATATATTGTACGTGAAAATACTAAAATTTGATTACGAATGGTATATTTACGCCAGTTTCAAGGTTATTCTATTCATGAATAACACATAAACCACCAAAATATTTCATAAATCAGCAAATAATGAGCAAGGGATTACCGAAAAGGAGCAAGGATTACGCTGCATGGTACAATGAGTTGGTGAAAAAAGCCGATTTAGCTGAAAACTCGGAGGTTAGAGGGTGTATGATCATTAAACCTTATGGCTTTGCCATTTGGGAAAAAATCCAGGGACAGCTCGATAAAATGTTCAAGGACACCGGGCACATGAATGCCTACTTCCCGTTGTTCATTCCTAAATCGTATTTAAGTAAAGAGGCCGATCATGTGGAAGGATTTGCCAAAGAGTGTGCTGTCGTTACCCACCACCGGTTAAAGAGTTCTGAAGACGGTAAGGGTGTGGTTGTAGACCCGGAAGCCCGGCTGGAAGAAGAGTTAGTTGTACGCCCTACTTCAGAAACCGTTATCTGGAATTCTTACCGGAACTGGGTGCAATCGTACCGCGATTTGCCCATCCTGGTAAACCAGTGGTCGAATGTGGTGCGCTGGGAGTTGCGTACCCGCCTGTTCTTACGAACTTCCGAGTTTTTGTGGCAGGAAGGGCATACGGCCCACGCTACCAAACAGGAAGCCATAGACGAAACCGAGATGATTCTGAAAGACGTGTACGCCAGCTTTGTTGAAGAGTACATGGCAATTCCGGTTATTCAGGGAATTAAAACGGAAAGCGAACGATTTGCCGGTGCGGTGGAAACCTATTGCATAGAAGCCCTGATGCAGGATGGTAAGGCACTGCAGGCCGGAACTTCCCACTTCCTCGGCCAGAATTTTTCTAAGGCGTTTGATGTTAAATTTACCGATAAAAACGGGAAACTGGATTACGTTTGGGGAAGTTCATGGGGGGTTAGCACCCGTTTAATGGGCGCCCTGATTATGTCGCACAGCGACGATGACGGTTTAGTTCTTCCTCCCCGCCTGGCGCCGATACAGATTGTAATAGTTCCGATTTTCAAAAAAGAAGAACAGTTACAGGCTATTTACGAAAAAATTCAGCCCCTGATGCAGTCGCTGAAAGCACTGGACATTTCCGTGAAGTTCGACGATCGGGATACCCAATCGCCGGGCTGGAAGTTTGCCGAATACGAAATGAAAGGCGTACCCATAAGGTTGGCTATTGGCCCCCGCGACCTGGAAAACAATACGATTGAAGTGGCCCGGAGAGATACCAAAGAAAAGAATAGCTTATCATTCAACGATGAACTGGAAGGTAAACTGGTTGCCCTGCTCGAGGAAATGCAGCGTAATATATACGATCAGGCGAACGCCCGGTTGAAAGACAGGACTTACGTGGTTGATTCCTACGATGAATTCAAGTCAATTCTTGAAGGGGAAGGGGGGTTTATTCTGGCCCATTGGGACGGTACAGCCGAAACGGAAGCTAAAATAAAAGAGCAGACCAAAGCAACCATTCGGTGCATACCCCTCGAGAAGAGTGAAGAAGAAGGCAAGTGTATACTAACTGGTAATCCATCGAAGCAAAGGGTGCTGTTTGCAAAAGCCTACTGATTATGGATTCCTGGATAACCATCAGCCTTATTTTATTTGTCGGTATTATCCTCATTGTTGCCGAAGTAATCCTGGTTCCGGGTACTACCCTGATAGGTATTCTCGGAGTAATTATCACCGGCATGGGTATTTACTATACCTTTCAGCGATATGGTGCCGGCACAGGATACGCTGTTCTCTTCGGTTCAGTGGTGCTCTCGGTGGTTGTACTGATCGTTGGATTCAGAAGCGGGACGTGGAACCGGTTTGCGCTCCATGAATCGAGCCAGAGTAAAGTTAATGAAGAATTTGTACCGGAAGTTGAGGTTGGTGATATTGGTGTTACTGTGTCATCGTTACGTCCTTACGGGAAAGCGGAGTTTAACGATAAACTGGTAGAAGTAAGCACACTGGGGCAGTTCGTAAGATCGGGCCTCCAGGTGAAAGTAGTTGATAAAAAATCTAATAGAATATTTGTAGAACCCTTAACCTCATAGTATGGAACTGATTGTTACCATTGTTGTAGTAATAGTTGCCTTTTTTACACTTCTGTATTTCGTTCCCATTAACCTGTGGATTACCGCACAATTTTCCGGCGTACGGGTAGGATTAATTGAACTGGTAGCTATGCGAATAAGAAAGGTTCCGCCGAGTATCATTGTTAACTCCCTCATTACTGCCCGTAAGGCTGGTTTGGTGGAAGTGAAAACCAATGATCTGGAAACACACTACCTTGCCAGCGGAAACGTACCTAACGTAATTAAAGCACTGATCTCAGCAGACAAAGCTAATATTAACCTAACCTTTAAACAGGCAACTGCTATCGACCTGGCAGGAAGAGACGTATTCGAAGCGGTACAGATATCGGTAAATCCGAAAGTAATTACCACGCCTAAAGTAGCCGCCGTAGCTGCCGATGGTATTCAGCTTATCGCCACTGCCCGGGTAA
>CAZIWJ010000193.1:0-7063 GCA_964542855.1 uncultured Roseivirgaceae bacterium | reverse complement strand
CAGTAGGGCAATGGCAATGGTGCCTTCCATGAAAGCCCAGAATACCTTCTGTACCACCGGCGCATCAAGCTTTCCGCCCGAGGTCATGTAATCCACTACCAGCGAACCACTATCCGAGGAAGTAATAAAGAAAGTAGCTACCAGTAATATGCTCATCAGCGAGGTTAACCCGGCAAGAGGTAAATGTTCCAGCATGGCAAACAAACCTTTGGAACTATCAGACGAAACCACCCCGGCCAGGTCAACCGAACCGTCTAGTTGCATTTCAAGGGCAGTTCCTCCCAGTACAGCCATCCACAGAAAGGAAAACACACTAGGCAGTAGCAATCCGTACAGGGCAATTTCCCGGATGGTACGCCCTTTTGAAATCCGGGCAATAAAAGTACCTACGAAAGGCGACCAGGAGATCCACCACGCCCAGTAAAACAACGACCAGCTTTTAAACCACTGCCCGTCTTCGCTGCTTGAAACCAGCGAACCGCTCAGTTGGGCCAGTCCGCTGGCATAACGGCCTACAGCTCCTGTAAAATCGACCAGCAATTGGGTGGTGCTCCCGGCAAATAGTATTAAGGTAAAAAGAATTAGCGCAATAATAATATTTACATTACTCAGGAGCTTTAGTCCTTTGTTTAGCCCGGAAACTACCGAGCCTGTAGCGATAAGAGTAATAATGGTAATGGAAAAAATTTGCAGAATCCGGGTATTCTCCAAACCCGTGGCCAGTGAAACCCCGGTACTGAATTGCACGGCGCCAAACCCTAACGAAGTGGCCAGCCCGAACAGCGTAGCCAGCACGGCAATAACTTCAATAACGTGTCCCGGCCAGCGGTACATGCTGTTGCCCAGCAATGGGGCCAGTAGCGACCGGATGGAAAGGGGGGTGTTTTTATTAAAGGTGAAATAAGCCAAAGCAATACCCAGTAGAATATAAATTCCCCATACGTGCAACCCGTAGTGAAAAAAAGTGTTTTTCATGGCTTCATCAGCCTTTTCATCGGGCGAAAATAAAGCATTTACAGGGTGGGCAAAGTTTAGCATGGGTTCAGCCACACTGAAGTACACCAGCCCGATACCCATACCGGCCGAAAACAGCATGGCGATCCAGGAAAACTTGTTAAAATCGGGCTTAGCTTCCCGGCCCCCGATCCGTATAGCTCCTAATTTGCTGAAAGACAAAATAACAACAAATATCAGGTAGTAATTAATGCAGGCGGCAATGAACCAGCCGAAGTGTAACGAAATGGTAGTCTGAAACGAGCTGAATATTTGTTCGGCCAGCTGGTTGTAAATGATTGTAAAAACTACAAATACTAACGTAATGAAAGCGGCCGGAAAAAAAATTCCCGGCGCAATATCAAAATATCGGTTTCGAATGTTTCCCATCTATCGGTGTTCAGGAGTTCCCAGGGTAGTTATACCAGCCTGCTCAGCTGCCAGGGCGATAAATCAATGGGAACTTCGCCGTTCGTAGTCATACCAGCCAGGCACTGGCCAATAATAGGAGCAAACTTAAACGCCTGTCCGGACCCGTGGCTGAAAAAAGCTACATTGTCGGAAAATTTATCGATGCAAAACTGAACATCCGGACTCATGGTGTAAGGGCTAAACTGGAAGTACTCACGCTTAATTACCCCATCGAGGTACTTATCCACGAAAGTATCCATTAGGTCGAGCAGCTGGTTCGGATCCTGATCAGCCGACGATTCAATTCCGGGGGTTTTGTACTCTTCACTGGTCCAGTCGATTCCAACTTTTACAATAGGTTTTCCAGCAGCATTTCTCTCCAGGCAGGGGAAGCCATAGTACAGGCCCTGGTCCGGATCGGTTTTGGCTTTTTTCTGAAAGTTAAACCACTGCGGGTAAGCATCTACGAACGATTCATCTATCTCGTAGTAGGCCCATAGCATTTGCCACACGGAATAGGAAGGCAGAATATTCTCCTGTTCGAAAAAAGTTTTGGTCCACGGCCCGGCCGTTAAAATTAGCTTGTCGGCTCGAACTACGGTTCCATCGGCCAGGTTAACAACTACCCCGTCTCTTTCATCTTTAAAATCCATTACCCGGGTTTGGGTAGCCAGTTCAAAACCAGCCCGTTTAATCTCGTTGAGCCAGTACTCGAACACATGGTTAATCATGATGGCCCCGGCCATGGGTTCGAATAGCCCCCACCAGTGGTCTTCACAAGTTAAAGGAAACCGCTGCTCAATGGCCTTGGTATCTAATTCCTCGAAAGGAATACCCTGTTCCAGCATTACGTTTTTGGCCCCGCCAATACTGCCTTCAATGGTTTCCTCGCCCCAGTCTTCCCCGTAAAATAGCAAACCGTGCGAAGCCCGGAGGGTTTTTCCCGAATGCTTTTCCATTTCACCCCATAAGCGGTTCGATTTCCGGGCCACTTCGCACAGCCAGGGGTCGGAATACATTTCGCGGTACATGCGCGATTCACCATAGCTGCTGCTACCGGCGTGTCCGGGCGTTTCCTGCTCACAAATTAATACGTTTTCAGCTTTACCCATCAGGTTATAAGCTGCGCTCAGGCCAGCCATGCCGGCACCGATAATAATTACATCATACTTTGGCTGAGAGGGGATCATAGTGTTTTCCAATCGGTTGGTTCGTTTCAATTAATTTAACAGACCGGGCGGCATCGAAGGTTAGCGATTCAATAAAATGATACACGTACCGCGGGTCGGAAGTAGCCCATTTGTCGGTAGCATAATGCTCAATGCTGTCGGCAATTACTGCACCTGCACTGGCTACACTTTCTTCAATTAATAAAAAGTTACTCCGGGCATAATCCAGGGCTTCCTGGCTGGCAAAAGGAATGTTAGCCCCACAAACAATTGCCCTGGCCTTTAAATTCTGTAGCATCTCCAGGGTAATGATACCACTGGCCGATACCAGTACTAAAATATCGTGCGGAAAAGTGTACCAGTACACCGCTCCGCTAATGTTCATGCAGGCGTCTATGTTGGCGCGGGTATATTCTATATCGAAAGTCATTAGCTCGGCCGAAGCATCCATTTTCCGGGCTACCCGGCTACCCACCGCTCCGCAGCCGTGAACAAGCAGGGTAGGTTCGCTTAGCTTCATATCGTGAATGGCGGCGTTTATTCCGCCCAGTACACCGTGTGCCGTGGCATCGGCATAATGAATGGGAGAATCCAGGGCTGCCAGTATAAAGTCGGTTTTAGCGGCTAGTTTTTGCACTTCTTTTTCCCCGAAATTAATGTCGCAGCCGGTGTAAAACATCCCGTTCATGCTGTTCAGGTAATGGCTTACCACGTCAATCAGGGCATCGATGGTTTGTTCATTAATCTCCTCTACGGCAGCCACGATTTTTCCGCCACTAAACCCGGTGTGGTACGTATTGTGCTTGGCAATCATGGCTGTGGCCAGTCCGGATGCTTCTTTTCTGGCTTGCTCAAATGACTCATATTGCATCACCCGAAGGCCACCGTTAATAGGAAATGAAAAATCGGCATCGTACGCAAAAAATACCCTTCCGCCGTCGAAGGTGCATTCATCTACTGTAATTGAACTCATTATTTTTTTTCAAGATGTAAGTAACTATGTATATAATCCATGCTGTGCTCTTCCGGGTTTTGGGTAAAACGGTCCTGTAGCCGCTGGTAAAAGTCGTTGGCAATGTCGGGTGAAACGCCCGACTGCTGAGCGGCAGTAAGTAATGCATGCCGGCTCCAACTGCGGATAGTTTTCATCAACCCTTCGCCAAATTCCTGGCTATTTCCGTTTTCGTTGTACCGCGCCCGGTACGGACAGGCGGTGTGTTGTACTTTATGGTCAACAAGCTTTAGCGAGGAGAGTTCCGGGCTGGCCAGTACTTCTTCGAAATCTTCGCGGGTTTTGTAGTAATTCTGAAAGTTGTAGTTGAGCATAAACTCTTCGGGGAGCACGCCGTCGCTGATCATTTCCTGTGCGGTCGATTTCATGTAATCGAACATGGTCTGGTCCACGTCGTTTTTGCCCAGCGAGCGGCCCTGCTCGTCTTCGGCCAGGTTTACCAGCACCAACTGTCCGCCCGATTTCAGTTCCTTCGTGCGAAGCAGCATCAGTTTTTTAAAGTCGTCCAGGGCCTGCTGGCGGTACGCATCCTTGTCTTCGGCTGCCGCCTGGTTGGCGTGGATATGGCTTTTCATTTTCCGGGGCAATTGCGAGAGCCAGTGCATGGCCGTAGCGGAAAACCCCAGGTCGATGCGCCGGTTCTGTATGGCCTGGTGATAAAAACTAACCGGGCTGATGAGCACAATTAACTCCGGAAACTGATTTTTCAGTTGTTCCAGGTTCAGCGCCAGTTCATGATGCGGGTTGCCGGGCAGGTCGTTCCCGATAAAAGTAATCATTGCTTCCGGGTTGCGCTTGTAGAGCGAGGTAAGCAAATGGCTGTGGAAATCAAGGGCAGTGCCTCCATCGGCAATGCCGTAATCAATAATGTAAGGGGTAAGGGAATCGATCGTGCTTAGTGCCTGATCAATCATCGGTTGGGATTTCTCAAGAGCTACTTTCGCGCCGAAAGTTTCCAGAGAATATCCGCTTACCATGTGTATACTCATAATGCTATTTTTAGTACAAAACCCCGAAGGATGCATACTGTTTAACATCTTTTCTTAATTCTGGAAAAATAACCGGTTGAAATTTTCCAGTGAAATCGGGGGTTGCGCTCGCATCCGCATCGGATAAACAGGCAGTGCTAACATTGTAAATTCTTTTTTAACTTTATGTAATGCAACTAAAGGGTAGCGAGATGTTAATGACTCATCAACAAATTGAAAAAATAGTAGCCCATCTCGACGAGGGGCTTCACGTTCACCTGAATGTTCGTAGTGGTAAGCAATACGCGTTACCGCCCAGGATGTTGTACGTTTACGCCCCACCGGAACAATACAAGCCGGCAATTGAAGAAATCTGGAATCATAAGGATGATTTTGTTGAAATTGAACCTTTACCCCAGATGGAGCAGTACATCATGATCCAGGATTTTATCGATGAAATTCCGCCCGGGAAAGATTACGACCGGTTCAACGCTATTCTGAACCACCAGAATACCTTTGCATCTTTCGACTTACTGATTCAGCACTCAAAGTACCTGGATCAATGGCACGAATACAAAGCCGGCTACAAGAAATACTTCCTTATTCACGACCTGAAAAAATACGGGGTGGAAGTAGCTGAGTAGCTGGTAGGGCTGTTAAACCACTGCTTTACCCACAGCCATTTTATTTAAAGGTATTCCCGTGGTGCTGTGCTTAACAGCAACGCATGCGAAGTGAAAAGTTAATAGCAAATGGTTAAGGTAAAGCTAACCTGCTCCGGCAATAGTCAGCGAAGCCAGCACAACTAGCTTCTGGTCAACGTTAAAATCCTTAACCCGGAAAAGGTAGCCCCGGACGGCCACTCCAAAAAAATAACCCGGTGGTAACTGGGCACCGGTACGGAAAAAGATAAGTTAAGTCGTTTGGAATAAGCACCCGTGCTGCTAATTTTACCGGTAAACACAATCCACCCTATGCGTACCCACCGATTACTTATTGCTTTTTTTCTGGTATTATTGGTTGTTCCCACTTACGCTCAGCAATCGTGGAATGATAAAATAGAAGCCATGATGCCCGAAGTGCTGCTGAAGCACCGGGATTTTTCTTCCATCCCTAACGTGGCCTCCAACGCAGCCGATATGCAACGCAACATCGACTACGTTCAGCCCCGCTTCGAGGAACGAGGCTTTTCAGTTAAACTGCTGGAATCGTCAACGTTACCGATATTCCTGGCTGAAAAAGAAGTGGATCCGGAGGCCAAAACCATCCTTTTTTATTTTCACCTCGACGGGCAGGCAGTAAACCCCGAAAACTGGGATCAGGAACATCCCTTTACGCCGGTACTGAAAGCACAGGGAGAAGATGGAAACTGGCAGCAGATTAGCTGGAACCGCATGAATGAAGAAACCATTAATCCGGAGTGGCGCATCTTTGGCCGGGCGGCTGCCGACGATAAAGGACCCATCACCATGATGCTTACTGCCCTGGAATTACTGGAAGCTGAAGGGGTTTCGCCGGCTTATAACGTGAAAATCCTCCTCGACCTGCAGGAAGAAGCCGGTTCCGATGCGTTCCTGTCTACCCTCAACCAGTACCGTGAAGACTATGCTGCCGACTACATGATTATTATGGATGGCCCGGCTCATAACACCAATAAACCCACCCTTACGTTTGGCTGCCGGGGAATAGCCACCTGCAGCATAACGGTATATGGGGCCAAATTACCCCAGCATAGTGGTCACTACGGTAACTATTCGCCCAACCCTGTATTCATGATGTCGCACCTGCTGGCCAGCATGAAGAACGAAGCCGGCCGGGTAACAATCGATGGTTACTACAACGACATTAACCTCACTGCCGAAACCCGTTCCCTGCTGGCGCAGGTCCCCGATAATGAGGAAGATATTAAAGCAGGACTTGGAATTCATCAGCCCGATGAAGTAGGCAAGGGTTACCAGGAAGCCTTGCAATACCCGTCGCTGAACGTTCGTCACATTGAAACTTCGTGGAAAGGCCCCGGACTAAAAACCATCATCCCGGAATGGGTTACTGCCCACATCGACGTAAGGCTGGTAGCAGAAACCGACGGGGCCGAACAATTGCAGAAAATTAAAGCCCACATTGAACAGGAAGGCTACTTGCTACTTAACCGTGAACCAACCGATGAAGAACGGATGGCCCACCGGAAAATCGTAAAGTTCAACGGAAATGCCGGGGTAAATGCTTTTCGTACCAGTATGAACGCCCCCATTGGTCAGCAGCTTATTGGTGCCATGGAAAATTATTTCGGAGAAAAACCGGTCAGCATCCGGTCGATGGGTGGAACGGTTCCTATTATTCCGGCCGTGAATACCCTGGGCATACCGGCTATTATTGTACCCATGGTGAACATGGACAACAACCAGCATAACCCGAACGAAAACCTGCGGGTGGGTAATATGATCCAGGGCATCCAAACCTGTGTAGCTATTCTTACCATGGAACTGAACTAACGATAGGAAGGGTAACCC
>CAZIWJ010000192.1:0-7080 GCA_964542855.1 uncultured Roseivirgaceae bacterium | reverse complement strand
ACACGATATGCTTATTCATAAGAGAATAAAAGGGCTTAAGAAAGCCCGGAAAGGGTATCTGAGAGCAATTACTATAGCTCACAGAGATCATCACAAGTCGCGCAAAAAAAGCGATGGGGTTTCTTTTGGTTTATTCGTTGTTCCTCGAAAATACTTCAGGGACTAAGGCGTAAATTGGTGGTATTTTAAATTAATAACGGTGAGCTCATATTCAATTAAAGATCTGGAACAGTTGTCGGGTATTAAAGCGCACACCCTGCGTATCTGGGAACAACGCTATAAGTTTATTACCCCTAAGCGTACAGATACAAACATACGTTATTATGATGACGCTGACCTTAAATTGGTTCTCAATGTTTCTTTACTCAAGGACAACGGATATAAAATATCTAAAATAGCCGGGTTATCCCAGGAAGAACTACAACAGGAAGTACTTCGGTTAACAGAAAAAAATTTAAGGTATCCCGATCAGATTCATGCTCTCACGCTGGCAATGATCGACTTAAATGAAGACAGGTTCGAGAAAATCATGGCAACTAACATCCTGAAATTAGGATTTGAGAATACCATGATTAATGTGATATATCCTTTCTTATCCAAGATAGGGGTACTTTGGCAAACAGGAGCTATCAATCCGGCCCAGGAACATTTTATTTCTAATCTTATCCGCCAGAAGCTTATCGTAGCAATCGATGGGCAATACATTTCCAATACCGACTCTTCTAAGAAATATCTGCTCTACCTGCCGGAAGGTGAGTTACACGAATTAACGCTCCTTTTTGCTAATTATATCATCAAAGTACGTAAGGGTAAAGTCATCTACTTCGGGCAGAATCTTCCTTTCGAAGACTTGAAGCTAGCCCACAAAGTTCATAAGCCCGACTACGTATTAACGTTCATTACATCCTCTCCACCCCAAGGTAAAATACAATCCTACGTTGATGAAATGTCGGCAAGCTTTCCGGAATCGGAAATCCTGCTATCGGGATATCAGGTAATTGGCCAGGATATTAAAGTGCACGACAACATCAAGATTTTTAACCGGATCGACGAACTAATCAGTTTTGTTGAAGAAGCGGCCCCCATGGAATCCCGAACGCTGATTTGAAATTAATTGTCGCCTGTACTCTCGTTCTAATTTCAGTAACTGTTTGTGCACAACAGCGATCACTCGGCTATTACCAGTGGAAAAACCGGGTTATTTTAATTTTCGGAGAACAGCGAAACGTTACCAGTCAATACAATACATTTGACAAGTCTGGTCTAAACGAACGCAACCTCATAGTAATCGGTGTAACTAATCAGGTAAAGGCTCTGAACACCAAAAAACCTGCAAAAGCTGACTTGAAAGGGCTTACTGAAAAATTCCAGATCCCTCAGGAAAATGGCAGGATAGCTATTCCTTTTAAACTCATTTTAATCGGAAAAGACGGTACGGCCAAATTTTCATCAGAAGAACAGGTAACTCCAGAAAAAATCTACGAGATTATCGATGCAATGCCTATGCGTAAAAGAGAAATGAAAAAATCTAGTGACGGAGATTCTTTGCACTAGTTATATCAATATCAAAAGAGCCCACGAAAATCTTAGCTTTGATCTTTAAAGGCACTTTATTAAGGTCATCCGAAATCCAGGCCCTGATCGGCTCTCTTCCCCTGAACAGCGCATTAGGTTCCATAACCGGGGAAATTACAAGTGATTTGATTTCACCCAGTTCTGTATTCAGCATTTCTTTACCCCGGTAAACCAGGTTGAAATTATATATCTTTTTATCGAAGAAACCATCCACGTGAATGGTATCGCCCGGGCTGTATTTACTGAAATCAATTGTACGGAGGTAATAATATCCACCTACCAGGTCAACCACATTGTTGGGAACAGCATGTTTGGTAATTTTTTTCAGTGCTCGCGATTTTTTGCGCAAATGATAAACAGCGGCTGTATTTGAAGTATGATCGAAGTTAATGATTTCGTTTTTACGGTATCTTCCTTCCGCAATGTACCGGTAGGCTTTTTGAGGTAGAATAGCTGAGGTGTCCATATAAACGCCCCAGTTATCGCGCACCTGGTAAGTTACATCAAATAACCCCGCCGTTTCTCCGAATATATCGATTTTGAAACAGGGACGGTTATTCACGTGATAAATATCGTTTTCAATAACCATAGTGCCGTAAGCGGCCGTAAGCATACCGTAATGAGCACGGTAGGTAAGTACTTCCCCTTTTTGAAAGTACGTATTGGGAATGGTACGGTAAGAACTATCGCCTTTATAACCACTCAGAACAAACAGCCCCACAATGAAAAGAATACTATGTGACAGTAATTTCCTCATATTTTAAATAACTGTGTTTCCTGTTCTTTATTTTGTTTCGGAGATGATAGTTAATGATCACATTGCAATTTATAAAACTGTTAAACGCATTGCCACCCGATGTAGTTTTTACAGGAATTCAAGTAGCAGTACCGACGAATTATTTTCCATACTTTTTTTTGTAATGTGCTACAAAATCAGGTAAACAGTTAAACTCTTCCTCGTATTGCTCCTTAAAAAAAGTAAGGTCTGCCCTGTATCGGTTAAAAGCCATGAACAACGCATTGTTAGGAAAATACTCAGGCTCACGATAACGACTGAACACCCTCGCGTAGTAACCTTTCCGGTTGAAATGAATAGTATCGGCAGCTTCAATTATCGATGCTACCATTTTCTTTTTCTCACTAGCTTTGTAAACTGAATCGGCCTCTTCGGTGAACGACTGGTATAATGAATCCAATTGTTTTTTTCCTCTTAACATGTGCTGCGTAAACCGGAGGTAGTCTTCTTCTGCCTGGAGGTAAGCGGAAAGTTCATCAGAATCAGATCCGTACTTACAGGTAAGAAAATCTACCGCACCGCGAAAACCAATGAAAGTAGCCAGGTTTTCGTTAAAGCGGAGGCTATCACTTACAAATAAGGTGCCATGGGTGAGTTCATGGATAATCAGCTCAGTCATACTTCCTACCGACCGTTCAACCATATTGGAAAGAATGGGGTCGTTGAAAAACCCTAACGTGCTCCATGCGCCAGCAGTTCGTACCCGGGTATCGTATCCGGATTCAATTAATTCCTGTTCGAGGGCCCGGGCGCGGTTGTATTCAAAAAAACCTTTGTACGAAAAGCTTCCGATAACGGGAAACGACCACTTTTTATTCCTGAACCGGAAAGGTTCGCAGGCCGAAACCACCCAGAGCACGGGTTTCCCACCCTGGTCGTAAAACGTTTCATAGTTGCTGGTCGCTATTAAACCTACCGAATCGTAAGCGTATTGCTTAATTTCCTGTATGAGCCGGATACGTTGTTTAACCGTATCGGATACCTGTTCGTCAGAATATACCTCTTCAATGGGACGAGCATTCATTATAATTGAGAATTGCCCTTTTGCCTGGCTAATGCCATAATCGATGAGTGGAAACTGCCAGATGATTAGCAGAACGAGGACAGGTAAAATGTAAAGCAGTGTTTTTTTCATAAATTGAGGTATTCTTCGCTTCTACAGAAGACGAAGGTGTTAAATTAAGCAATGCATTATTTACCCGCTAACAAAACATCAACTTGAATAAGCAGTACAAGATAGCAATGATCGGTGCCGGAAATGTGGGTTGGCACCTGGCAAAGGAACTGGAAAAGGCAGGGCATGTCATCTGCTCAGTTTTTAGCCAGCAGGAAGAGCATGCCTTAAAACTGCAAAAGCAATTATATAGCGCGGAAATAGCCAGCGGTTTTAACTATTCCGGGAGCCGTGCCGAGGTATATATTCTCTGTATTAAGGATGATGCAGTGGCAGAAGTAGCTCGTTTGTTAACCCTGCCACCAAATGCCATCCTGTTACATACATCGGGTAGTTTACCCCTCGATATCCTTAGGGAAGCGGGAACTGAAAAAACGGGTGTCTTTTATCCCCTGCAAACATTCAGTAAACACAAAAAAGTCGACTTCACCCATGTCCCTTTATGTATTGAAGCCGCCAACCACCACGTGCTGCCGGTGTTACAGCAAATAGGTAAGAGCATCAGCCAACAGGTATACGAAATTAGTTCAACCGATCGAAGCGCCCTGCACGTTGCTGCAGTACTGGCTTGCAATTTCTCTAATCACCTGTGGGCCATGGCCGATGCCATACTCGAAGACCGGGAACTGCCTCTGCAATTGCTGCAGCCGCTAATTAAAGAAACACTCGATAAAGCCCTCAGTAAGGGGCCGGCAAATTCCCAGACCGGGCCCGCCAAACGTAATGACCAGCATACCATTGCCCGTCATATCCAGTTTCTGGAAGACGATTACCCGGAATGGGTTAAGGTATACAGAGCGCTTACAGGTTCTATTCAGGAATTCAACAAATAGCGTCTCTCTACCTGGTGAAATCCCTTTTCGGCCAATTGTTATTACAGCCTTTGAAATGGCCGTAAAATTGTATGATTTGTTTATGCAGGCGGTTAACGAAGCAGCTATTAACTGTTGTACGGAGGTATTCATTACATGCCGGCCATTCTACGGGGTAACCCAGGGAAGGGGTACGGGGCGGTATATCGCAGAAAAGCTAAAGACCAGCAAAGGAAATACCGCGAAATCTACTAATTTAAAGCCTTTGAATACTTCAGACTAAACCCACACCATGCCCGAAAGAAGATCATTTTTTAAACAGTTAGGTTCGCTGTACCTGGCCCGTAACGCTTCTATCCTGGGAGCAGGAACACTGATCGCTACCGGATGCGATACCGGCCCCAACAATACCTCACTAACCGAACAGGAAGAAGTGAGCGAAGAACTGGCAAAGGAGATGTACGATAAGGCGCTGAGCATCGTTAAAACGAAGGTCAGGGGTGGCCCCGATGCCCCATTTTTCAAAAAACCTTACCTTGACGCTGCTTTCTCCAACAATATCTTCCTTTGGGATACCTGCTTCATGGCTTCCTACGCCAAGTACCACCAGGATGAACTGCCGATCCATCAGGCGCTCGACAACTTTTACAACCTGCAAAGTTCCGACGGCTGGATTTGTCGCGAGTACCTGGAAACCGGTGAGCCGCTGTGGCCGAAAAACCACCCCGTTAGCATTAACCCCCCCCTGCTGGCTTTTGCCGAACTGGAATTATACAGCCAGAAAGCCGACCTGGAACGACTGAAAAAAGTGTACCCGGCCCTGAAGAAAAATTTCCAGTACCTCCGGCGCAACTACAAAGGCAACGACGACCTGTACTTTGGCGACACGCTGGGAATGGGTATGGATAACATTCATCGCTACCCCAAAGGATGGGAAGACGATGGCAAGGGCCGTACAGTAAATAACCTGCACCCGGATATTATTGTCTACGATGGCCTCGATTCGCGCTGGAACGTACAGGGGCGGCTGGTCGACTTCTCCTCGCAGATGGCTTTCTTTTGCCTGAACTTACAGGAAATTGCGTCGCTGATCGGGAAAACCGACGACACCGAACAGTACCAGCAGGAATACCGCAGCATCCGTACCGCGGTAAACGAGAACTGCTGGAACGATGAAAAAGGGTTTTACTTCGATCTTGGCTACGGTGAACAGATTGAACGGTACCATATAGGGGCTTACTGGACATTACTGGCCGAAATTGTACCCGGGGTTTACCTGAATAAATTCCTGTCGCACTTAACCGATCCCTATAAGTTTGGTCGCCATACCCCCGTTCCGGCCCTGGCCTACAGTGAAGAAGAATATAAAGGCTACGGTGCCTACTGGCAGGGAGGCGTATGGGCGCCCACCAATTACATGGTACTCAGGGGGCTGCAAAAAAAGGGGCAGGGCGAACTGGCCCGCCAGCTGGCTAAATCCTACTACCAGGCCATCGCCCAGGTTTATCGCCATACCGGTACTTTCTGGGAATATTACGCCCCGGAATTTGCTTCCTACGGGGCCATAAACGGAGGAAAAACCCGCCTCGATTTCTGCGGCTGGACGGCCCTGGCCCCGATTAGCATCTACAAAGAGTTTGTTACATGACAAAGTTTTTACTGGTTCCGGTAATCATCGTTATTAGTGTTCGGCTTAGCTACGCCCAGATTTATTTTGAAAAAGAATTCGGAGGGCTATTCCGCGAAGTGCAGGAAAGAAGGGTTTTTCCCGACTCTAAAACATTTGTAGACTGCGTACCCAACTACCCTGCTGCAGATATCATGGAACGCTACCATGAACAGAAAGAAAACCCGCTGTTCAACCTGCGCGAATTTGTAATCAGTAACTTTACTGTGCCCGGAAAAGGCAACGAAAGTTTCCGGGGCAATACCAGCCAATCGGTAGAAGAACATATTAATTCCCTTTGGGAAATGCTGAAAAGGCCACCCGACACCCTGAAGGGTTCGCTGCTCCCCCTCCCGCAGGAATACATCGTACCGGGTGGCCGCTTCCGGGAAATATACTACTGGGATTCCTACTTTACCATGCTGGGCCTGGAGGTAAGCGGCCGGTACCACCTCATTGAAAACATGATCAATAACTTCGGGTTCCTGATCAATGAACTGGGGTTTATTCCAAACGGGAACCGCACCTACTACACCGGACGCTCCCAGCCCCCGTTTTTTACTTCTATGGTAAACCTGCTTGCCAGTGTGCGAGGGCAGTACACCCTGGTGAAATACCTGTCTTCCATTGAAAAAGAATATAATTTCTGGATGAAGGGCGAAAACGAACTGACCGAAGCCGTATACGGCGCCACCAACCAGAATGCCCGCTTCCGGGTAGTGAAATTACCCGATGGGGCTGTGCTGAACCGGTACTACGATTTCAACGCTTCTCCCCGGCCGGAGTCGTACCTGGAAGATGAGGAAACCGCCGGGGCGTCAGACCTGGAAGCCGAAAAAATATTCAGGCATTTACGCGCCGGAGCCGAATCGGGATGGGATTTCAGTAGCCGCTGGCTGCGCGACGGAGAAACTCTATCGACCATTCATACTACCGAAATTATCCCGGTCGACTTAAATGCCTTGCTGTATAACCAGGAAGTTACCCTGGCCCGGGGCTACGCACTGAAAGGCGATGCCGAAAAACAGGCCTACTACCAGCAACGAGCCGAACAACG
>CAZIWJ010000191.1:0-7084 GCA_964542855.1 uncultured Roseivirgaceae bacterium | reverse complement strand
TATATATCCGTTTGAAGAAAAAAGGTTTGGGTTTCACATTGAAGTGGCACCAATTATTTTATTACCCGTGGAAGGCGACGCGAACATGATTTTCCGAACCAGCACCGGTATCCGATTTCGGTTTACGGAATAATTTCTTCGTATATTTAAACTGGCGATAACGACAATCAATCCCATGCAACACCCGGTAGATAAACGATTAATTACGGTTGAGGAATACCACAAGATGGCTGAGGTAGGTATTCTTACCGAAAAGCGGATTGAACTAATTGAAGGTGAAATCATTAAAATGAGCCCGATTGGAAGTAAGCACGCAGCTTATGTAAATCATCTTAACAGGTTATTAAGCAGCATGCTTTCAGGTAGTTACCTGTTAAGTATTCAAAATCCCGTTCAACTGGGGAGCCTTTCAGAGCCTGAGCCCGACCTGGCCATACTGCATGCAAGAAAACATAAATATTTTAATCAACTCCCCCGTCAGGAAGATGTGAAGGTTGTTATCGAAGTTGCAAATTCATCTCTTTCTTATGAACAACAGAAAAAAACCCAGCTATACGCCGATGCCGGTATTGAAGAATACTACATCCTGAATATCGATATGGAAATTGTAGAAGCCTACAGCCAGCCCCGTCCGGGGAAGTACAACCAGGTTAGGCAAATAAAGAAAGGCAATGACTGGGCCATTCCGGCCGTAGCCCTCACCCTGCCCTCAGATTCCCTCTGGTTAAGTTAAACTCAGGCCGTTCTTCCGCCGTCGATGGGCATAATATGACCGGTCATGAAACCAGCTCCGGCCGAGCAAAGAAACAACACGGCCGCCGCTATTTCTTCAGGTTTCCCTACCCGGCCTACCGGGTGGCTGGATACTATCTTTTCGCCCAGTTTATCGTCGTGAAAGAAAGCCCGGTCGGTCATTTCACTTTTCACTGCGGCCGGAGCCACGCCATTCACCCGGATATTGTTCTTTGCGTATTCCAGCGCTACCGAGCGGGTAAGGCCACTAACCCCGAATTTACTGGCGCCGTAAGCCGTATTCAGGGTGGTTCCCTTAATACCGGCCACTGATGACATGTTCACGATGCTCCCCTCTCCCCTGCTTAGCATCAGGGGAATTTGCGCCCGCATGCACCGCCACACGCCTTTCAGGTTAATATCGATCACCCGGTCCCAGTCGTCTTCTTCGTAATCGGCCAGTTTCACAAAGGGAGAACCTTCCACCCCGGCGTTATTGAAGGCAAAGTCCAGCCCCCCGTATTTTCTTACCGTTTCTTCGTGCAGGTGTTTTACCTGTTCAGCCTGGGTTACATCAGTGGCAATGAAGAGGGCTTCCCCCCCCTGCTCCCTGATTTCCCGGGCAATTTCCTGTCCTTTTTCGGCCCGGCGGGCAGCAAGGACCACTTTGGCCCCTTTTTCCGCGAAAAGGCGGGCAGTTGCTTCTCCTATACCGGAACTGGCCCCGGTAATAACGATTACTTTATCCTGGAATTCGCTCATAAGAAATACTTTTTAGGCTGAAAGATACCCGGTTTAATCGAATAGCTACACTGAATGGGAATTGAAAGGTAAACAATTTGTAGATTTAGCGTTTTTACCAAACACGAAACAAACCCTGTATTCATGAAAAAATTCTATTGCTTACTTTTACTTGTAGTATCTCTATCCGCATCTGGCTTTGGCCAGGCCGTGGATTTAACCTATTACCTGCCCAAAGATGTAACTTATAATGCAGACATTCCAACTCCTAAATCGGTACTCGGTTTTGAAGTGGGTGAAATGCACGTTAATCACGACAAACTGATTCAGTACCTGCAACTGGTGGCCGAATCATCGCCGCGGGTGCAGGCCATGGAATACGCCCGAAGCTACGAAAACCGTCCGCTGATGCTGCTATTCATCAGTTCGCCGGAAAACCTGGAGAACCTGGAGGAAATCCAGGCGAACCACCTCAAGCTGAGCAACCCGGAACAATCGGCCGGTATGGACACGGAAAACATGCCCGGAATTGTTTGGATGGGCTACAGCATCCACGGTAACGAGGCCAGCGGTTCCAATGCGGCCCTGCTTGCAGCTTATCATTTGGCAGCCGGCAGTAGCGACGATCTTAATGACTTACTGGAAAATAATGTGGTACTGATCGACCCCTGCTATAACCCCGACGGCATGCACCGCTTTGCTTCCTGGGTGAACAGCCACAAAAGCATGAGCCCCAACCCCGACCCAAACGACTGGGAACACAACGAGGTGTGGCCCGGCGGACGAACCAACCACTACTGGTTCGATTTAAACCGCGACTGGATGATGCGCCAGCACCCGGAATCGAAGGGCCGTATTGAGCAGTACCACAACTGGAAACCCCTGATTTTAACCGATCACCACGAAATGGGGTCAAACAGTTCGTTTTTCTTCCAGCCCGGCATGCCTACTCGCGAAAACCCCCTAATTCCTGAACGTACCTACGAGCTAACCAAAACCCTGGCTACCTACCACGCCGATGCCCTGGATGAAATTCAGTCGCTTTACTTCAGCGAAGAAGGCTTCGACGATTACTACATTGGCAAAGGGGCCTCCTACCCCGATTTCTTCGGTACCGTTGCCATTCTTTTTGAGCAGGGAAGTGCCCGGGGGCATTCGCAGGATACCGAAAACGGATTACTAACCTTTCCCTTTGCGGTAAAAAACCAGTTTACCACTTCGTTATCTACGCTGGAAGGGGCCCGAAACATGCGGGTATCGCTGCTGAATAACATGCGGAATTTTTACCAGCAGGCAGAAGAAAAAGCAGCCGATGACCCGATAAAAGGGATTGTATTTGGCGACCCTTACGACAAGGTCAGGACCCGCCACATGGTAGATTTAATTTCTGCTCATAATATTAAAGTTCATCAACTGGCCCGGGAAGTAAACGACGGCGGGCAGTCGTACAGCCCGGAAAACAGCTTTGTTATTCCACTGGATCAACCCGGCTACGTAATGATTAAAGGGCTTTTTGAGCGGCGTACCCAGTTTGAAGACAGCCTGTTTTACGATGTTTCTTCCTGGAATATCCCTTATGCCTTTAATGTACCGTTTGCCGAGTTACAAGGACGCAGTTACTCTGCCGGTTTGTTGGGAGAAGAAGTATCTGGTTTCAATGCCCCGGAAGCTGAACTGGCAGGAGGCCGGAGCAATTATGCCTACGTTTTCCGCTGGGACAATTACAATGCCGCCAAAGCGGTGAACCGCATGCTGGAGGCCGGTATGAACGTAAAGGTATTTACACGTCCGTTTACCGACTCGGAAGGCAGAAATTTCGACTACGGCACCATTCTGGTTCCGGTAGAACTGCAACGAAACATGAACGACGACGAAGTATACGAAATGATGCAGCTGATCGTAAACCAGGATCACGTTACGGTTTATAATATTACTACCGGGCTTACCCCGCAAGGACTCGACCTGGGAAGCCGGGAAGTGGAAACCCTGCGCAAACCTAAAGCCCTGATGCTGGTGGGTGACGGCGTTCGGCCTTACGATGCCGGGGAAGTATGGCATCTGTTCGATCAGCGACTGGATATGCAGCTCAGCCTGGTGAACATTAACGATTTCAATAAGATGGACCTGACCGGGTACCAGACGCTGATCATGGTAGATGGTAACTATTCCGGTGTTAGCAGCCAGGCAGTAGAAGAGGTAAAGAGCTGGGTGAAAAAAGGCGGCCTGGTGATTGCAAGCAAACGCGCCGGCCGATGGCTGGATAATACCGGCATCATGAAGCTTGAATTTAAAAAGAAAGAGGCCGCTGAAGTACAACGCCCTTACGGGAAGCAAAGCCGCGACCGCGGGGCCCAGGTAATTGGAGGAGCTATTTTCCGGGCCGACCTCGATTTAACCCACCCGCTGGGCTACGGGTTTCATCGTAATAATGTAAGCTTATTCCGGAATAGTACACTTTTCCTGGAAAAGGGGAACAATGCTTACGCCCATCCCATACGTTACACTGAAAATCCGCTGCTTTCCGGCTACATTTCAGAAGAGAACACTGCCCTTTTAAAGAATACCCCGGCGGTTGCAACCAGCCGGATAGGAAGAGGAAATGTGATCTATTTCACTGATAATCATAACTTCCGGGCTTTCTGGTACGGAACCAACAAGTTTTTTATGAATGCGCTCTTTTTCGGGCACCTGATCCGGTAATTAGTACATCGTAGGGTAAGCCAAAAATCTGAATTGGCCGCGTGCTCCTGTCTTTCTAATTTGCAATTATTGAATGTAGAGGAGAAGACGAACAGGTACATGCGTTTAGTTTATGTTATGTTAGCAATAGTGGCAGGAGCATGCAGCCAAACAGATCAGGGTAATAACTTATACTCATCATCAGACAATAATACTACGCTGCGGTATTTTCAGCAAAAGCGGTCGGTAGCCATGGAATCGGCCTATGCTGTATCTGCACAGGATGAACTGAACATCCGGTACCTTAATCAATTGGCCAACGCCGCTTCCCTTAACGATATTAGGCAAATACTCGGTACGGAAGCCCTTCCCCCGATAAAACGAAATACATTGTCTTCCAACGGAGAACCATTCGTTTCACCGAAAAGCGTGCATTATTCCCCTTCCAAGAGCTACAACCTGATTTTCACCTGCAAGCAGAACGAGGATAACATTACCGTAGAGCTAACCGGTAGTACTTCTCCGTGGGCAACCCGGGAAGGGATCGGGCTGGGTACATCAATGAGCCGTTTGGAGAAGATAAACCAGTATCCTTTCCAAATAAGCGTATTAAATAGCAGCCCGGTGGGCCGGGTTAAAGTTGATAAGGGAATACTGGCAAACCGGGAGCTTACGATTTACCTTGATACCGATATGCCCGATAAGTTGAAATCGTTATTCATCAACGACAGTTTATTATACAGCAATACCCCTACTGCCCGTCGGCTGAACCTGGTGGTAAGTAGTATTATCGTAAATTAAACCCCTTACAAAATGACAAACTTCTGGAAGAAAATCTTCCGGGGAATGGGCTATACCCTGAACCTGCTGATTGCCGGCTTGCTAATCTTTCTCATCGCCGGGGCGCTAATCGCCGTAGATGATGAATACGGACGAGGACGCTACCAGCTGTTCATGGCTTATTTGCAGTCGGGAGGCTTGCACCTGTGGTTATTACTGGCGTTTGCCAGCTACCTGTTAAACCGGTACTTTCAGCAGATCTGGACTCATTTGCACCAGGTGAAGTTACGCCGTTCTGCTTCATTCTGCCTGTTTGGCATTCGTTTACTCTCGGTTTCCTTTGCTTTTCACGCCCTACAGCGGATTAACCGTTTTCAGAATCCGGTACACCTTTCCGAGTTACCTGTAGAGCAGGTTACTTTTACAGCAGGCCTTTCAATTTCATATGCAGCCATCATTTACCTGTACTGGTTATACCTGAAAAAGAAAACCGTCGACTCGGCTTTTCACCAGCGCATGATCGCACTGGCCCGGCAGCACCGGGGAAAAGTACTGGATCACTCTCCTTTTCACACGCTGCTCCGTAAAACGGCAGTATTGCCTCATAAACCGGGGCCGCAGCAACCCTGTGAATTGTACCATGAACAGGTGAGTTTTGTTGTACGCTGGCAAACGAGGCCGGAGCAGTATTTTGGCGTGCACATTTTTACCACCGTTCAGGAGTACTCTGCTAACCAGGCCCCCCATTACAAAGAGTTGAATACCTGGCACGGGTGCTGGGCGGTAAAGCTGAACCTACCCATTAAACCTTGTGAGGCAGGCAATTGCCGGGAGTTGAGGGAAATATTTCAGCGCTACTTACTACCTAAAGATCAGTTACTCAGCGTAATGTGCCAGTTATTTGAAGAACGTAAGGTAAAACGGATTTCTTTTGAAGACGGGTACATGTTACTGGTTCAGCGTTTTGCCAGCGATTCCGCAAATTTGGGTGTAAGACCCCTCACCAATCGTTCTATTCGGGAAATTGCCGACGTGGCCCACTGGTTTGGCGTGAAAAGCCAGGGATTAAATGTTTTAACACCAAAAACAGCAAAGACCAAAATAAAGTAATACGAATTTTAGATTATCAAATATTAATTTGGATAATAATTTCATTATTTAAGTAAATAGAGTAGTTTAGAAAGAACAACTTACTATCTATACTCTCATGCTTTTTATACAGGAGGCAGGATCGTTCGACAACGAATTGCTTGATTATCATGGTCAACTTAAGCCTAAGATTAAACCGGATCAGATGGTTTACCTTGGTCCTTCCTTTCCCTTTCTTTTTGATCACAGTTCACAGAAATATGTTTATGTCGGAAAATCGGCTGTAGAAGTACTTGGCTTCGCTCCACAGCTTTACGGAACAGCCGATCTGTGGTGCAGGGTTAGCTTACAGGAGCAGAATTTACTGCAGCAGGTATTTAGTAAAGTATACGGGTTGGTTGCGACGGTTAGTCATTATGATCGGAACCTGATTGGTTTCAGTGTAGATTATCACTACCAGACAGACAGCCACCAGTTTATACGTATTCTGCAGCAAACCAGTAATCTGATTCACGATCGGAAGGGAAACCGGGTGTTTGAGGGGGGCCACTGTACTGACATCAGCCACTGGGGAGTTGATGGACACATTCATGTACGGGTTTTCAATAAAGCGAGTGGCAAAGTTTATATTCACCAATCATTTCCGATCAGGGATAATACTAATCCGTATACCCCAAGCCGCAGGGAGAGGGATGTTATTCGCGAAGCCAGTAGAGGCATGAAGAATCATGGCATTGCTGATGCGCTGGGGGTTAGTGTGCATACCGTGAATAAGCACCGACAAAATTTAACTACCCGACTCGGACTTAAAACTTTTACAGAAGTTGTTGCACTAGCTACTAAAAATGGCTGGATATAATCTTATAATTCCCTCTTTTAGTTGTAAAAAATACTGATTTTTAGTAATTGAAAAGGATGGGTAACAGCAGTAATTTAGGGTTCATGTTAAACTATATTTCAGCAATCAGCAGTTTTGTAAAGCGATTCTTTCGCCAAGTGCAATCTCATGCGAAATTTAATGAGCAAATTAATTTTAGACATAAGTCCTTAAATCTAACCACAA
>CAZIWJ010000190.1:0-7191 GCA_964542855.1 uncultured Roseivirgaceae bacterium | reverse complement strand
CTCGATAGTATACAGAATCTGGAAACAGCGGTTATTGCCGAAGCCGATTCGGTTTCCACCCGCTTCAGAAGCCTGGGGGCCTCTTTGCAAACCGGTAGCCGGTCAGAAGGAACCGTAACCAGCGAAACAGTTGCGCTAGCCAGTGTATTCGCTATTGCAGAAGAAATAGTTGATCCGGCCCAGGGCATTCTGTACGTTCCCAATGCGTTTTCTCCTACCTCAGCAACAGAAGAAGATGATCGTTACCTGCGGGTGTACGGCGAGAATATTACCCCGGAAGGCTTTGTATTTAAAGTTTATAACAAGTGGGGGGCTGTCGTGTATGAAACCACTTCTTTTCAGGAAGCCAATTTAGTAGGCTGGAACGGGTTGCACTACAAAAATGCGACTGAACTACCCTCCGGAGTATATACTTACCTGGTGAATGGACGGTATGCAGGAGGAAACCCATTTTCTGAGACGGGAACGGTAACCTTATTAAAATAGCAGAAGGGCATGAAAAAATTTACTGTAATAATCGGGTTGCTTACTTCGTCTTTACTTGCAGTGGGTCAGGATGTTCATTTTTCACAATACTATGCGGCCCCTGCTTACCTGAACCCGGCTTTAATTGGTAAAAGAACAGCCACAGCGGTGAACATTAATTATCGCATGCAGCAGGTAGGCGTAGATATGCCGCTAAACGTAGGGCAGGTTACCTTTTCTCAACCCATTTACAATAGTAGTAGAATGGTAAAACACCTGGGAACGGTAGCAGCATCTATTTTCCAGGAAAGCACCGGTTTAAATAACTCGCTGGTTACCCGGGGTGGGCACGTTACCGCTGCCTACAATGTTTACCTCGACGCGCTGGGAATACATACACTGAGTTTAGGAGTGCAGGGAGGCTTAATACAGCGAAGCATTAACGTTAACCATTTCCGGTGGGGCACCCAGTATGATCCTTTTTTCGGGTATAACAGTTCTTTTACCCCTTCTTATACCGGTTCCCAGAACCAGCGGGTAAATGCTTCGTTTAACGCCGGTATGGTTTGGTACTACAATCCGGCCAGTTCCCGCTTTAGCGTTGGTAAAAAATTTAAGGCTTTTGCCGGGCTGGGAGTGATGAACATTAACCAGCCCGACCTGTCGCTTATTAACGAGCAGCCACAGGTTGAACCCATCATGTTTCAGTTTCACGCAGGTGGTGAATTTAGTTTAAATGAGTCATTCGCCCTGTTGCCTAGCTTGCTGGTTAAGCAACAAGCTACACTATACAGTGTAAATGTTGGCAGTTACGCAGGGTACACCATTACCAGTGGCAGCAAGTTAAAGAATAACAGCCTGCAACTCCTGGCCGGAATGTGGTACCGGGTGCAGGATTCTTTCATTTTTTCGGCAGGGGTCGGAACCGGGCAGTACGTAATGGGCATCAGCTATGACCTGAACTCCAGGAATTTTAATTACAACACCCAGGGCCAGCCCGCGCTGGAGTTTTCATTATCGGTAAACATCGGCAAACCGAAGTCCCAGCCCAGGAAATTTTCAACTCCACTGATCTAAATGGTTATGTTCATGTTCATGAGAAGTGCGGCTACTATAATTCTAATCATTATCCCCTTTTTACTAAAAGCACAGGATTTTAACCAGCAGCAGCGAAAAGTTGCCTTGCAGGCAGAAGAGTTTTACGATAACCTGCAATACAACAATGCACTGTTGCTTTACCAGGAACTGCGAGAGGCCCATGCTGGAAGTGCTTATGTAAACTCAAGAATTGCGGAATGTTACCGGAACCTGCTCAATTACCCGGCAGCAGAAAAATACTACCAGATGGTTTATGATACTGATAAATCAACTTATCCCTTTACTGTTTTCTACCTCGGCCTGATGCATAAGCTGAACGGCCAATACGAAGAAGCTATCGGTTACTTCGATGAATTTGAGGCGATGGCTGCTGACATTGGCGATAGTGAACGAAAGCAATTGCTGGTTATGCAGGCCGAAGTGGAAGAAGAAGGGTGCAGGCTGGCTATTGAAAGACAGAACGAACCTCAACGTAATTTCGAGTTCAGAAACCTCGGCAAACCGGTTAATACCCGGTATAATGACTATGGAGCCCACCCATATGAACATGATTTTTCCATCATTTTTAGTTCTGGAAAGGTTGAAGGTACGCAAACCCCGTTAAATCCCCGCATTGGCGAAGCTTTCCACGATCTATATCGCTACGAATGGAATTTGAATTTAAATGCATGGCAGGAAATACACAAAAATGACCGGTTCTCGGAGCAGGTAAACACCCAGTTGGGCGACGGAGCAGGCACCCTTACCCCTGATAACCGGGAAATGTACTTTACCAGTTGCAGCCAGGGAGGAGACCTTTGTTATATTTTTTATACTGCATTAAAAGATGGTAAGTGGACCAAACCGGTTTCCCTGAACGATTCCATTAACCTGCCGGGGTACAACAGCCGGCACCCATCTGTCAGCGTAACGGGCGACACGCTTTTCTTCGCCTCCGACCGCCCCGGGGGATACGGAAAAAGCGATATCTGGATGGCCACCAGGAAAGAAGGTTATTGGCAAAACCCGGTAAACCTGGGTGATACTGTGAATACCCCCTTCGATGAAGTGTCACCTTTTCTCTATTGGGAAGATAATACCTTGTTTTTCTCCTCTAACGGCCACTTCGGTTACGGAGGGTATGATATTTTTTACCTCGATATTGATCATCATGACCTCATTATCAACGCTGGAAAACCTTTTAACTCCAACGTGGACGATCTTTACTTTACGTTGGGCGAACAGCATGGATATTTGAGCTCAAACCGCAAAGGAGGGGTAGGCAGGTTCGATATTTATACTTTTAAAGTAAAAAGCCAGGATGCGGTAGTGGCTTCCATCACCGGTAACGAACCGTTTGCAGCCAGAAACCAGGTTCAGCTTAATGAAAACTTAAGCTATTTAAACGGGAAAAATACAGTACTGGATAGTTTGAGCAACGAGGATAAAAAAATAGTTAACCATATTATAGCCGCCCGGGTTGCTGGTCATCTCCTGTACGAGAAACACAGGCAGTTTTACCAACAGCTTGGTACCCGGGAAATAGCCGTAATCGACAGCATAGTTCAAACCGGGAAGAAAAACCCTTCTCAATCTCGAGCAGATATGCAGGAAGAATTACTGGTGCAACATAAATCATCAACTGCCGATTCGGCAGAAAGTGTGGGAATTAAAGAGAAACTAGTCGATAAAGATAATCAGCAACCGACCTTTTCAGTTGAGGTGGCCTTAGTAGACAAATCCGGTGAAACCAAAAAAGTAACCCGGACTAACCAGGAGGGTGAATTTCAATATGGTGATATGCCGCTCGACCACGAATACCAGGTGGTTGTTAAAGATGATAAATTAAGGGTAAACGAACCGAGTAGCTACCGGGTAAAAAGCCCGGATGTGAAAAAGGAATTTGAAGAAGGCCCTTTTACTTACTTTGAAAGTATTCTGTTCAATTACAACAGCGATGCATTGCGACCGGAAGCAAGGAGTACCCTGAACGACCTGGCCGAATTATGCAAAAAAAACTCAGGGTTACAGGTTGAAATTAATGCGTTTACCGATGGCACCGGGGCAAAAGATTATAACAGGAAACTCAGTAACCGCCGGGCAAATTCGGCTTATAATTACCTGATTAATCAGGGAGTTGAAGAAACAACCCTTGCAATTTTGGTGAAAGGTGAAAACCAGCAGGGAAACCATTTTAATCGTTTTGGCCGCCAGCAGAGCCGAAGGTGTGATTTTATTCTCAGGGGTGAACTACCGGAAAGATATTCACCTCAATTTCAAACCTACATTGTAAAACCAGAGGCTACTATTGATCAGCTAAGCCGTGTTTTCAGTATGTCGGTTGAGGAAATTACAAAAGCTAACGGACTGAAAAAAAATGAAGTTCCTGCTTACAGCCCGATAAGATTGAAAAAAATTGATCAGGTTTGTAACCTGGTTGTACCCGTTCCCCGATCACATCAGCGGGGAAAAACTGGTTTTCTGGGCATCTCGGCCTGTAAAGGTATATTTCACGAAATAAAACAAGGAGAAACCCTCGATTACGTTTCAAAGACCTATAATACAACCACTGAGCAACTCAGAGAACTTAACGGACTGGAGGTATCGGACCTGAAACCTGGTAAAACCATACTGGTTCGGTTGAACCGATACTGAATAAGTGTTCCTATTTGAAAATAAGCAATGGATAATGGGCAAAGTAGGTTAATTGCTTAGCCAGGCTTCCTTCCATGATAGAATTTAGCATGGTTCTTTTTTTAGAGTGTAAAGCAAGTACATCGCCCTTTACTTCCTGGAAAGCTTCGTGAATACCATGGGCATTTTCTTTTCCTTTTATATTAACAAACTGCAGTTTATTGTAATTCAGGTTTCCTTTCAATCGGGTTACGTGCTGCATCAGGTCTACCTGCTGGGTACCCTTGTCTTCTTCGTACACGTGAAGCATGGTGATTTGAGCACCAAAAGGCTGAGCCAGGTGAATCAGTTGGGCAAGGGCTTCTTCATCTTTTGTATGATAATTGCTGGCATAAACCCAATGATTTAGGGTGCTGAAGGTAGCTTCTTCAGGCACGCACATCAACGGCACGTCGACTTGCTGCATCACCTGTACGGTACTGCTTCCAAAAAAAGCTTCTCTTGAGTTACTAACCCCCTGAGTTCCCATAACTACAAAATCGTAGTCGTTATCATTGGTGTAATCAACAATTTCGTCTTCCAGCACCCCATCGCTAACCAGGTAATCGGCAGTATATTTTCCATTTGAAGAAGATAAGATTTCCTTAACCAGTGACGCAATTATAGCCTCTGCCCGCTGGTGGTGATTTTCATATTCCTGGTCGGTATAATCTTTTTCATTCAGTTTACTTACCTTCAGGGCCTGGTTGAATTCTTCTTCAGTAAATACATGGAATAAACTGATATGGGCATTGTGCTGGGCAGCCAGTTGTACGCTGAACTCAATGGCATTCAGCGAAGCGTTAGAAAAATCTACAGGGCAGAGAATTCTTTTCATAATTCGGTTATTTCACTGATAAATATAAAATACTTACAACTTGTATTTAAAGACTACCTGATTCTGGTTCAATATTGTAAAAACTGAACGTTATTTTAGTAAAGATTTAAATTAGTTTTATGATATGGTTAAATATTTAACTGCCTTTTTGTTTATACTGGTAAACCTAAATCTGTCTGCTGTAGGTCAGTATGCCATTGATGATCAGGTACGGTCCATTCCCGACCGCCAGGCAAGGGATGTGAAGGCACTGGCGCAGTACATTAATAAAAAAGCTTCTTCTAATAAACAAGCTGTGCGGGGCGTTTATGTGTGGTTAACGAATAATATTACCTACGATGTGAAAAGCTTTATGAAAGGTCGTGCGGTTGAAAGTGAACCATCAGCGGTATTGAATAATAAAATTGCGGTTTGTCATGGCTACTCGCGGTTATTTAAAGCCCTGTGCGATGAAATGGGTATCCAGAGTGAAATTATACCGGGGTACAGCCGGGGGTATGGAAATGAGAACAGGAAGCGTTTTCAGAATACCGATCATGCCTGGAACGCAGTTAAACTGGAAGGTAAATGGTATTTACTCGATGCTACCTGGGGAGCTGGAGGAATTAACAGCACCGGTAACTTTGAAAAGAAGTTCAATGAAGATTATTTTCTCTCTGTTCCGGAAACTTTTGTTCACCGTCACTTGCCTCTCCTCCCGATGTGGCAGTTGCTGAACTGCCCGGTAAAACTGGCCGAGTTTGAAAAAGGAATCCCTGCAGTGAAGCAAGCCGTGAATAAGCAGGATAATTGCATTAACTACCAGGATTCTATCGCTTACTTCACCGGGCTGCCTACTGAAAAGAAGAAGCTGAAGGAAGCAGAGAGTGCTTATCGGTTTAATTCGCAGAACCATGAAGCCCTGGCACTGGGTTACATAGATTATTCCTTTTACATCAGTAGCCAAATAAAAAAGCGCATGACCAGCCGGCAAGAGATACAAGAAGCAATTCAGCAACAGGAAAAGTCGCTGAAATACTTGCTTAAGGCTGAGAAACTGCTGAAAAAAGCCAGTTCCAGTTCATCGCTCCGGCATAACCGGCAAATTGTTCAACATAACTTACAAAATGCCAGAAAAAACATAAAAGCAATGAAAAGAGCGATAGGTTCCTGATATTTTATAAGAAGTATTTTTGAAATTTAAGTGAGCAGCGTGTATTTTCAACTATCAATAAATGGTTGGTAATGTTAAAGCTATCTGATGAACTGGAGCCCTTTCGTAAAGAAATAGAGCGCTCGGCTAAAAAATACATGCGCTTACGTCTTGAAAAGCAGAACGACGACCTCGGGCTCACAGACACAAAATTTGGTGGCCTTCCCTATCTTCCTAAAGGTAATAGTTTTCCCGTTGATGCTGAGGGGAATCCTTTAATGCTGGTTGCTCAGTTCAATTTCGAGCAACTGGAACCGATACCGCATTTTCCGGAACGCGGTGTATTACAGTTTTTTGTTGGTATGGATAACCTGTACGGGCTAGACCTCGATAACCCGTTGCAGCAAAACGGTTTTCGGGTCATTTACTACCCGGATGCCGAAGATGAACTCGAAACCGATTTCAGTTTTTTTCTGAATTACGTCAGTAATGAAAAGGTGCACCAGCCGCTGAATAAGCAGTTTGAACTAAGTAGCGAATTACGCACCGGTTTTATTTCAGATGGAGACGTGAATTTTAAATTATTTCTTCACCAGGATGTAGAAGATTTTTATAAGCAGTTTGGTAAACAAGAGGAATTAATTGAAGAAGAGTTTGAAGACATTAGCTGGCCTACCGGGCACAAATTGGGTGGTTACCCGTTCTTTGTTCAGGATGATCCCCGCTTTAGTAGCCAGGAGTTCAGTGATTACGATCTACTTTTCCAGATTGATTCGGACGATGATAATATAAACTGGGGTGATGTGGGCGTAGCAAATTTCTTTATCAGGCGGGATGATCTGAGAAAGCGGGACTTCTCGAGAGTATTATATAACTGGGATTGCAGCTAACCACAACCCCAGCTCAACCGGTGATTATAAACTGTTTTCTTTCACTTTAAAATCAGTAACGGCTTTACTGGTGAATACACCATTATTCATGGTGCTAACCCAGTGTTGTTTCACTG
>CAZIWJ010000189.1:0-7191 GCA_964542855.1 uncultured Roseivirgaceae bacterium | reverse complement strand
GCGTTGGGGCCAGCGTTTCAGTTGGGCCAGGTTACACGCACCGCACGAAAAAAATATTAGCTAATAAAGCTTACAGGAAGGTATTCATGGATTGGGGTTACGAGAATCTTTTAGCGGTCGAGATGGAAGTGTCGTCCCGCCCTCCAACAAGTTACGGCTTTGTGCCGATTAAGTGGAGATGGGTAACTAAAAGGACTTTTGGGACCTTTAATTTCTTCAGAAGGCTCGATAAAGATCATGAAAAAACAACAAAAGCGCAGACTGTGCGGGTGGCGTTCCTGGTGGCCCACGGTTGTTACCGGGTGAATAATAACCTTACTGGTCGAGCACAAAAATTTGCTGGAAGTTTTTAAAGCAGTATACCGGGATAGAGATGCTAGGTAGAAAAATGATTAACAAAATCCAGGTTCGTTTTTCCTTCCTGCCCAGTTCTTTGTTCTTCCTTACAAACGATACATAAACAACCATCAGTACCAGCGAAAAAAATACCAGCACAATTAAGTACAAGAATTTGTTGGCCGCCAGTAAGTAAGCCAGGTGCAGCGGAAAAATGAAAAAAGAGAGTACAACCAGCAGGGCTCTCCCCAATTGTTTGTAAATTCGTACGTTCATAATGTGCAGGGTTACTTGTTTTTAACAGTTTCCCCGACCGGTTAATTCCAGAGTAATATACGATGACCTCAGTATACAATAAACCCGAGCCTTTTGAATTTCCCGGCCAAACCGGCTTTTACCGGGGCAAGGTTCGCGACGTATATTATTTTCCCGATAAGCTGGTAACGGTAGTAAGCGACCGCATTTCGGCATTCGACATTGTTCTTCCCCTTACCATTCCTCACAAAGGGGCCGTGCTGAACGGCATAGCGGCTGAATTGCTGCAGGCCACCGCCGACCGGGTTCCCAACTGGCTAATTAGCGTACCCGATCCAAACGTGATGATCGGGAAGAACTGCCACCCTTTTAAAATAGAAATGGTAATCCGCGGTTACCTGGCAGGGCACGCCTGGCGAACCTACAAGGCCGGGAAAAGAGAATTATGCGGGGTGGCTTTACCCGAAGGACTGAAAGAAAATGATAAGCTGCCCGAGCCCATTATTACCCCCAGTACCAAGGCCGATGCCGGGCACGATGAAGACATCAGCAAAGAAGAAATACTAAGTAAAGGACTGGCTACCCCTGAACAGTACACCAGGCTGGAAGAATATACCCGGCTGCTTTTTAAAAGAGGTTCTGCAATGGCAGCCGAAAGGGGTTTACTGCTGGTAGATACCAAGTACGAGTTCGGGCTGCACGACGGGAATATTACGCTGATCGATGAAATTCATACGCCCGATTCGTCCCGTTACTTTTATGCCGATTATTACGACGAATTGCAGGCAAAGGGAACCCCTCAAAAGCAACTTTCCAAAGAGTTTGTCCGTCAGTGGTTGATAGATCATGATTTCCAGGGCCGGCCGGATGACCAGATGCCGGAGATGGATGATGCATTTGTTGAATCGGTTAGCAGGCGTTATATTGAACTGTATGAAAAGTTGCTGGGCAGGCCCTTTAAACAACCGGAAAACGGTGATACTACCGAAAGGATATATCAAAACATATTAAAGGCACTCTGAGTTATATAAGCACGTAATAAACCGTTAGATTGCATTTTACCTGTGCAAAAAAGTTATTTTCAACCTGTAATTTTTTCACATAACACACTGCACAGTCACATAGTCATTAACATTCAAACAGTTAAGGAATGAAGTATTCCGTAGATAAAGCAGAACATTACAGTATTATAAGTGTAGGGGAAGATAAACTGGATGCTACCGTGGCGCCCGAATTAAAGTCGGAATTGCTTACGATGCATGCCGGTGGAACACATAACGTAATCCTCGACATGTCGAAAGTACGCTACACCGATTCGTCCGGCCTTAGCTCTCTACTGGTAGGCAATCGCGTATTTCAGGAAGATAACGGGATGTTTATTCTGGCTGGCCTTACTGAGCATGTAATGAAACTCATTAAGATTTCACAACTGGACGGGGTCCTGGAAATTTTACCAACCGTGCAGGAATCGATTGATGCTGTTTTTTTACATACTGTTGAAAACGATTTGAATAACGACACTTCCTCCGAGGACGAAAGCAATAAATAATTTTGAATTTCGAGTTAAAGATCCTGGGGGCGAACTCGGCAACTCCGGCGCACGGTCGCTTTCCCACCTGCCAGCTGCTACAAGCTGGAAACCAGCAGTTTTTAATCGACTGCGGGGAGGGTACGCAAATGCAAATGCAGGCTTATAAGGTAGGAGTAGGAAAGTTAAACCATATTTTCATTAGTCACCTGCACGGCGATCACTTCTTCGGGCTTATTGGTTTACTGAACAGCCTTTCGCTCATGGGCAGAGAAGAGCACCTGCACATTTACGGGCCGCACGGGCTGGATGATATCATTACTACCCAGTTAAAGTACGGGCAAAACGGCTTGCGCTTTAAAGCCACTTTTACCCCGTTGAATTTCGAGGAAAAGGTGATTTATGAAGACGACTACCTGACGGTAGAAACCATCCCCCTCGACCACGGCATTCCGTGTACCGGGTTTTTATTCCGGGAAAAGTCGGGCGAACGTCGAATGATTAAAGATAAGATTCCCGACAACATGTCAGTAGCCGCCATCAAAACCCTGAAAGCCGGTAAGGATGTGGTGAATGAAGACGGAAAGGTGATTTACGGGGTGCAGGAATACACCCTGCCTCCGCGCCATGCGCGGTCGTATGCGTTTTGCTCCGATACCCGTTTCAATGAAGCAATGGTGAACCAGATCCGCTTTGTTGATTTGCTATACCATGAAGCCACTTTCATGGCCGATATGGACGGCGAAGCCCATAAACGCCACCACAGCACTACCGTACAGGCAGCAGAAATTGCCAGAAAAGCCCAGGCCGGGCAGTTAATAATTGGTCATTACTCCAGCCGCTACAAACAACTTGAACCATTACTAACTGAGGCCCAGTCGGTATTTTCCCCAACCTTGCTGGCCGTGGAAGGGAGCAGCTATTCATTATCCAATTAAATAAATTTGCCTTGGATCACGTTCTTAAAAACAAGCGGAATAACCTGTTTATTATTCTCAGTGCTATTTTTCTGACCAACGCCATCCTGGCCGAGTTAATCGGGGTAAAAGTATTTTCCCTTGAACAAAGCTTTGGTTATGAACCGGCCACCATTTCCCTGATGGGGTTTGAACTGGGTTTCAACCTGTCGGCCGGGGTAATCATTTGGCCGGTAGTTTTTGTTACCACCGATATTATTAACGAATACTTCGGTAAACAAGGCGTTCGCCGGATTACATTTATTACTGTTGGACTTATTTTTTACGCATTCCTGGTCATCTGGATCGTAACCCGCCTGGCACCAGCTGATTTCTGGATGAACGTTAATTCAGCCGATGACCAGGGCAGGCCTTTCGATGTAGACTTTGCCTTTAACAAGATTTACCTGCAGGGAGCCGGCATTATTGTGGGCTCTATGGTGGCCTTTCTCATTGGCCAGTTTCTCGATGTGTTCATTTTCCACCGGCTGCGAAAAATAACCGGCAGTAAAAACATCTGGCTGCGGGCTACGGGTTCCACCCTGGTGTCGCAGTTAATTGATAGTTTCGTGGTGCTGTTCATTGCGTTTCACCTGCTGGCTTCCCCCGATTCGCGGTGGCCGCTGGCTCAGGTAGTTTCTGTGGCTACCATTAATTATACTTACAAATTTATAGTTGCCATAGCACTTACGCCGGTTCTCTACCTGGCCCATTACCTGATCGATAACTACCTGGGTAAGAAGCAGGCGGAATACCTGATGGAAGAAGCAGCCGAAACCAGCGAAGGCTTGTTTTAATAGCTCAATAACCGTTGGTGCGACGAATATTATCGCAAATTACGGCGGTAGCAATGGCTACGTTCAGCGATTCGGCGTTACCGTAGGAAGGAATGGCAATTCTATGTTTGATAAAGGGTTCCAGTTCGTGGTTCACTCCGCGCGATTCGTTACCCATTACCAGTAACCCCCCTTTCGGGAAATTAACATTATGAACCGCTTCGCCTTCCATAAAAGCCCCGTAAACCGGCAGGCTGGTATTGTGCAGATATTCGGAAAGCGAAGTATACTGAATACTGACCCGGGTAAAGGAACCCATGCTGGAATTGATAACTTTAGGATTGTAGCAATCGGCACAGGTTGCTGCACAAATTATTTTACTAATGCCGTACCAGTCGGCAATGCGGATAATAGTTCCCAGATTACCCGGATCGCGTACTTCATCGAGTACCAGGGCAAATTCGTGGGCTGTAACCGATAAATTTCCGGGTTCAGGCATCACAACAACGGCCAGAGCAGCGTTATTCTGTTTAAACGTTCCCAACCTGTTTAGTTCGGCAGTAGAAACCGGGATCATTTCCGTTTCTGGCCGGTTGTGCCGGAAAGTAAACTCATCGGTGTAGAGCAGCAGCTCGACTTTGAGGTTACTTTGTAGTAATTCCTGAACACTTTTGGCACCTTCTACCAGGAAGCGTTTGTGCTGGTAACGATACTTCTTTTGCTGCAAGGCCCTGATCAGGCTGGCCTTCTTTTTTGATATCATTGGTTTAACTAGATTTGCAACGTATTGCTTACTGCGAAGTGACTGGATTGAGATTTTTCTTCTTACTAATTATATTAACCGCTTTTTTTACCCTTACCGGATGCGTGGGTACCCGTTACCTGGAAGACGATGAAAGGTTACTGTACGACATAAAAATTGAAGGTAATAAAGCCATTGATGAGCAACAATACATTCAGCTAAGTAATCAGCAATCTAACAAACGCTTTCCCCTGCTCCCGTTTGCCCCGTACGCCCTGTTATACGAAAGCGGAAAGGAAAACTACGATAAAGAAAAAGTGCTGGAAAAGCGGGAGCGCGTAATTGAGAAGTACAGGCCGAAGCTGGAAAAGTACGAGGATAATGAAAATAAAACGGCCCGCATTGAGAGGAAAAGGGAGAAGAAACTGAACAGGCTGGAGCGGCAGTTGGAAGAGGGAAACCTGCGCATGCGTATTGGTGAACCCCTTACTATTCTGGATTCTACCCAAACGGAAGAAACCCTGAAAAATATTAAGCAATACCTACAGAATAATGGTTTTTTCCAATCGGAAGTAAAGTACGAAATCCGGCAAACTTATAACAGTTCTAACCAGGTAGTGCAGCTGGTGTTCAAAGTAAAAGAGGGCAAGCCTTACCGCTTCGATACGGTGGTTTACGTAACGAACGACCCGACCATAGACCAGATTCTGAACATTAACCGGGACGAGAGTTTCATTGTACCCGGAACAAATTATTCGCAGGATGCCCTAACAAAAGAACGGGAACGGCTTGAGGCCCTGATAAGGAATAATGGCTATTATGATTTCAGCCGGCAGTTTATTTTTTTCCGGGTAGATACCAGTAGAACGGGGGTAAACCGGGGCGTGAAAATTGAAACGCTGATTAAGCAGCCGGAAGAGGGGAACCCGCACACCCGCTTTATTATTGATTCGGTGCGATTTGTAAGTAACACGGACAGCGACAAGCCCGGCTCAACCAGTACCAGCGTGTTTTACAGGAATATCTATTTTCAGCGGTATCGCACAGATGCGAACTCCAACACCCGGGCAAACAAAAGAAAACTGCAGCGATGGTCCAAAATCCTGCGTCGCCGGATGTTCATCGCCCCCGGTGCCTATTACAGCCAGTCGGGTACACTGGAAACCCAGCGCCGACTGGCTAACCTGGACAACTTTCGCTTTGTAAATGTACTGTACGATACTACCGGGAGCACCATGGTAGCCCGGATTACCGCTGAGCCATTGAAAAAATACTCTACCTCCAACGAAGTTGGACTGAACGCCGGGGCCCAGATTTTTGGTCCGTTCTTCAACTCCTCCATAAAAGTAAGAAATGTATTCGGGGGGCTGGAGATTATGGAAATTAGTGCCCGGGCAGGCATTGAAGGGGTACCCACCCCTACCGATGTATCGGTTAGTTCTTCTTACCAGAGCCTGGATGTGCGCGGAACCATGGGCATTACCTTCCCCCAGTTTGTTGTACCCCTTACTTCGGATCAAAAGCTGGCGCTGGGAAGGTTGAACCCGAAAACCCGGCTCACGGCCAGTTATACCTACCAGGATATTCCCGATTTTACCCGGGAAATGTTTAACGTAGGCCTAACTTATTCCTGGCAAAATACTAACAACACCATTTTCTATACTTTTACCCCCGTAGACCTGAGCCTGGTAAATTCGTTTGATATCTCGCAGGCTTTCCAGGAGCGACTGGCCGAACTGGGTTCCAGGAACCTGGAAAGGTCGTTTGAACCCTCATTTGTGAGTAGTGCTATATTTACTTCCATTTTAAATTTTAACAACTACGCAACAAACAGTAATACTGAATCGCGAAAAGCTTCCTTTTTGCGCTTACTGGTAGAAGGAGGTGGAACATTTCTGAACTTCAGGGGGCAGAATTACTTTGCCGAACAGCAACTGGAAACTTTTCAGTTCGTAAAAACCAGTTTCGATTTAAGAAACTACAGCCCGCTTACAAAAAATACCATCCTGGCCTGGCGACTGCGCGCAGGTGTTGCTGTACCCTACGGCGAAGACCGTACCCTCCCCTACGAAAAATTCTTTTTTGCCGGTGGTAGCAGCAGTATCCGCTCCTGGCTGCCCCGCAGGCTGGGCCCCGGAACCTACACCCCTGATACGTTAGATACAGACGGCTACCTGGCCTACAGTATAGAGCAGCCCGGTGAAATACTGCTGGAAAGCAGTGTAGAATTACGCAGAAACCTGTTCAGTTATGTAGATGGAGCCTTATTTGTGGATGCTGGTAATATCTGGACCATCCGGCAGGATCCCGGAAGGCCCGGAAGCCAGATTACTGCGGACTTCTTTCGGGATATTGCTGTAGGCGCCGGTTTAGGCCTGCGAGTAGACTTTTCATACCTGATTGTGCGAGTAGATTCGGGGATTAAAATATACGACCCGGCCCGTCCGCGGGGGGAAAGGCTGATTGGCAAGCAATTCTCTATTGGTAAGGAACTCACTGAAGCAACGCTTAACATCGGCATCGGATACCCATTTTAACGAAAAACCCAATGGCAGATATTATCCCTTTCCGGGGCTGGCGCTACAACGAAGAACTATC
>CAZIWJ010000188.1:0-7300 GCA_964542855.1 uncultured Roseivirgaceae bacterium | reverse complement strand
AACCGCCAGTAAATTGCAACAGCAGTTAAATGACCTGCGGAAAAAACTGCAGGATACGGCAGCGGCTTCCGACCAACTGGAAGAACTGCGGGAAGTAAACCGATGGTACGAGCAGCAGGCAAACCTGGAAAAACAGTTGGCAGACAGGCAAAAGGAAAAACGCGAGCAGGAGCAGTACATTAACACCACTAATAAACAATGGGCACAAAACGTTAATCCGACCTTTGCTCAATACCCTACCCTAACTGGTGCCCACGAGGCAATTCAGCAGGCAATAACGGCTACGGAAAATGAATTAAAAGCTTTAAAGGCAACCTTGAAAAAGGAAGAACAATACCGGGCTCTACACCAGTACCGGGCTACCCTGCAGCCCGGTGAGGCCTGCCCGCTATGTGGATCAACCACCCACGAAATACAGCACCACGAAGCCGATACGAACGAACTGATTAAGCTAGACCGGCAGGTACAGGAAAAAGAACAGTACAAACAAGAACTGGTTCGGTTGGAAGCAACCACCGCTTCGGCTATTGATCAGTCCGGGCGGGAGCTCCAGCGGCTAACCCAGCTGGAAAATGCAGAAAAAGAAGCTTATAAAACCCTTGAAGCTTACCGGTCTACTTTTACCCATACACAATGGAAAGATGAGCCTCTTACCGGCATCCAGGAAAAAATTACCCGGTTACAAAAGGAAGTTGCTTTCCGGCGAACGCTCCGGGAACAGGAAAGTGAAGGGGTTAAGCAACTGGAAGCTATTCAAGAAAACCTACGGAATGGTTTGCACGCCATTGCCGACCTGAAGGCCAGGTTACAAGTGGCCCGGAATAAGATTACCCGCTCGCAAACCGATTTACAGGTATTGTCATACGAAAAAATGAGCCGGTATTCTATTCAGGAACTGGAAGAAAACCTGGATAAAGGCACCAAGGAGGTAAACCGGGTGAAGCAGGATTTCTCGGCCTGCAATGAAGCCCTACGCAAAGCCACCAATCAGTTCAGCAGTACCGACGGGCAGTACCAGAACAGCATTGAACAGCAGAAAAGCCTGGAAAGGAAAATTAATTCATTACGCGAAAAGCTGGAAACCAGTTGTAAGGAACAGGGCTTTAACAGTTTGGAGGAGGTGAAAAAAATCCTGTTAAAACCGCTCGACCCGGAAAAAGTACGGGCCAACATCTACCAGTTTCAGCAAGAACTGCACAGCCTGAAAAAACAAAAGGACGGGTACAAACAAGAACTGAACGGCAACACTTACCAACCACAGGAACACGAGGAACAGAAAGAAAAAGTAAGCACCCTGAAAAAGCAGTGGCACAGCCTACTGGAAAGTTGTCGCGAACAGGAAGTGAGGCTGAACGACCTGGAGGAAAAGCTGGAAAAAAAACAGCAACTGGAAGGGCAACTGGGCACCAAAGGTCAGCGACTGGAAAACCTGAAAACCATGGAAGGATTATTCAGGAGTAAGGGCTTTGTGGAGTTTGTTTCCAGCCGGTACCTGCAAAACCTGTGTAACCTCGCCAATGAGCGGTTCATGAAGCTTACCCGGCAAAGCCTGAGCATGGAACTGGATGAAAAAAACAATATTGTAGTACGCGATTACTTAAACGAAGGGAAAATTCGTTCGCTGAAAACCCTTTCGGGAGGGCAAACCTTCCAGGCTGCGCTCAGCCTCGCCCTGGCCCTGGCCGATAACGTTCGCTCGCAGAATGAACTGGGCAAAAGTTTCTTCTTCCTCGACGAAGGATTTGGTACGCAGGATAAAGATTCACTGCGCATGGTGTTCGAAACCCTAAAATCGCTGAAAAAGGAAAACCGGATTGTGGGCATCATTTCACACGTGGAAGAGCTGCAACAGGAAATAGAGGTATTCCTTCAAATTGATAAAGAAGGCGATAAAGGAAGCCGCATCAGGCCGAGTTGGAAACCCTAAAACCAGCTCCATATTTGAATTACTGTATCATTTTGGGATAATACAAGCTAATGAACAGCCCATAACTTCCTCATAAACAGCACGGTAACGTTAGGGAACAGATTTTGGATATTAATGCGTAATACCCAAATAATACGTGGCATGAATATGAATAAAACAGCTTTTCTTTCGGTCTTTTTCTCTTTGTTTGTGCTCACCCAGGTACAGGCCCAGCAGGTAGCGTTAGATAAGTACCAGGCCATATTCCTGTATAAGTTTACCAATTACATGGAATGGCCTGCCGGAGCTTCCGAAACCCGCATCGGTATTCTCGGAGAAAGTGCAGTTTATGATCTGCTCAGCAATATGCTGGCTTCCAGGAACGCCAACGTAACGATTGAACGGGTAAGCCCCCAGGATAACCTGGCCAGTTACCACATGGTATTTTTGCCCGACAATATGTCGGAAAACTTTGAAGCCATCAAAGCGAGCATTGGCAACAACAGCGTTGTACTGGTAACCGAGCAGGAAAAGCTGGCCTATGAAGGCGCCAGCATCGGCTTTTATGTTAATGGTGACCGGCTTCGGTTCAGTATTAACGAAGCAGAGCTGAGCAGCCGGAATATTAAGGTAAGTAAGTCGCTACTCTCGCTGGGAAAAAAGATTTAATGTATTGTTCCTTCCCGGCACCGGGTCTGGAACAGGTATACTATACTATTTAATTGGCAAAATCACCCCTTAATTGGGTAACGGTCGCCTTTTATTTAACGAAAGGCTCAGCGACCGGGAAGTATAGTTGGCCTCCCCGTTTTACTCATTGTTGCCATAAGCCCCTTACTCATTCTGCGTAGCCTGTCGAAATTAATTTCAACCCTGTAAATTTCAGGAATCGGGGTCGGGGTTGCACGCTAACAGAAAAAATTGGATGCTAACAGATTGCCTATCCAATGCCACGAACAAAAATTGCCCTCCATTATATTTTTTTACATTATTCAAATACACTACCCCGGTCCGGCCCATCCTGAAGGGGCGTTCAGTATACCAACAAACGAATAACAACAGGATAATTACCTCTTCTTTCGGCGGAATTTGCGTCTCTTCTTTTTGGGAAGCCTGATTTTGTTACGTTTCAGCTTTTTGAAAGAATTGAAATTAAACCAGCGCCTGTTTTTAGCCTTCTTCGTTTGCTCAAAATCTATCTTTGAGTTTTTGGGCTTGCTTGTTTTACCGGAGATCCGGGTAGCATTGGTTTCCTCGATCCCTTCCCGCTTCATTTCCCTCATGCTGGGCCTATTCCTGATGAAGTCTATTGCCTCATCGCGTTGGGGACGTGGGTTGAAAGTATATCGTAAACTAATGCCCTGTATGTTACCAATGTTCACCCCCGTATTGCTTTGCTGAAGTTCATAGGTGTAAGCCACTTCCAGATCAGGAATGGGTTTGGCAGCAACCAGTACACTCATGGTCTGATCGGTCCGAAAACGTCCGCCGGCCCGGAACTGGTCGTTGAAGTGAAAATACACCCCACCCTCAAATTGCTGCTCTTCGTAATTTGTGCGTCGGTAGTTCACCACCGGTTCCAGCAGGGCCCGGCCATTTGCCAGGGGAAAGTATAACCCGGTTTGTACGATAAATTCGGCTGGCATCACCCGTTCGGTATCTGTTAACAAAAGCCAGGTGGCAATTCGGTTCACTGCGGCACCGGCGTGAAATAATGGTCCCCGGTACTGGAACCCGAATGAATAATCCATTACCCAGTTAGCGTTCCGGTACTGGCTAATAACCTGGTCGGAAGCATCTCGCACCAGCAGGGCTGCATCGTTCAGGCCGGTATGGGAAGCTTCTATTCCCAGCCCCAGCGAAAAAGTTTGCCCGCGCCCCTTGTCCATGTGGTACCCGAAGCCCGTTTGCAGGGTAGTGGTGCGCAACACGTTTATTTCCTCGATCGTGGCATTTAGCGACACCCCACCAATGTAATCCAGTATGGGTAGCTGGGCGTTGACCTGGCTGAGCAGGGGTTTGCCACCGGCATTATACTGCGATTGTGAAAAAGAGGTTTGTAATAACCCGCCCTTTAACCCGCTGTTAGCCGGGTTCCTCAGCGCGTAGTTGGTGGCTTTCGGGTTCAGCCACATCATGTCCTGCGCCTGTACGGCTGCAGAAAGAAAAACCAGGGCGATATGCAACAGGGCCTTTCTCATCGCAGAATGCTAACCATTTGCCTGCGCGTAACCCCAACTTCCGTAAGCTGAACCAGGCAGATGTAAGTTCCGGCCGGCAGCACTTTGCCGTTTACCCGGGCATCCCAGTTGTTCTGGTAAGCTCCGGCCGAGTACACCATTTTTCCGGAACGGTCAATGAGTTTCACCCGGCTGCCGGGGTAGCGTTCAATATTTTCAATGTACAGCACGTCATTTTGCCCGTCGCCATTGGGCGTAATTACGTTTTTAATCTGGATGATATTTTCCAGGTCTTCCACCATCACTTCAGCAACGTATTCATCGCTGCACCCGGCAATATCGGTAACCTGCAGGGTGATTGGGTAAGTTCCGGCTTCGAGGTAAATATGGGTGGGCTGCTGCAGGGTATCGCGGGTTAAATCGCCGAAGTCCCACTGCCAGCGATCAATTGCTCCACTCGATAAATCTTCCGGAGAAAACGGAACCCGGGCACTTTGCTGTTCTCTAACCTCAAAGAAAGCCTCGGGTACCGGCACCACGGTTAAATTAACGGGGGCAGCAGGCTCACCGGCCCCGCACCCGTTTACTGCCTGTACGGTAACTTCCCCGCTTTGGGCCGCCTCCCCAAAGCTAGCCCGGATACTATTCGTAATTTGCTGGGCATTACTTCCTTCCAGGCGTACACCTTCCGGGAACGACCACTGGTAGAAATCAGCACCTGCCGTTCGTTCTACAGCAAACGGCACCCGGCTGCTTCCCCGGCAAACATTTTGCGGGCCATCAATGATTCCCACCAGACCGGGCGGCGAAAATACCTGCAGGGTTTTCACCGGCGAAAATTGGCCCGTACCACATTCATTCTTCCCGGCTACCTGTATGGTATTAATGGAAGCACTATCGGGTAGCAAAATACTTACCGACCTGCCCGCTTCCAGTTCTGTACCGGTAACTGAAGCCAGGGCGCCGGAAAACTCCCAGCGGTACGATGCGGCCGAAGGCACCGCAGCAGTGCTGAATGTTACGCTTTCCCCTGAGTTGCACACCGAATCGGGCCCGCTAACCACCGTTGCGTTACCCGGAAGTTGCTGGTAGTTGATAACCAGTGGTTCAGATTCAGCAATGCAGCCGTTTTGCTGCGATTGCAAGGTAATTTTATCGCCGGTTTGTAAGCTCTCGCTTTCTAACAGTGTGGTGTTATTGGCAATTACTTCCCCATTATTCAGCCAGGTGTATAATACTGCTGAAGTGTCGGCAGCCTGCAGGCGAATGGTATCGCCCGGGCACACGTCGGTTTTGCCCATGATTCCTGCGTCCGGTACAGGCTTGTTCTGAATGGAATAAGTACGTTGCGCCGTACAGGCACCCCTTATTACCTGCAGCTGAACAGCAGAAAAGTTAAGGGGCTGCAGTAGGTTCAGCAATTGTTCGGTACCCTGTACGGTATCGGCGGCCCTCCACTGAAAGGAATCGGCCCCTTCTTCAACAGCCTGTAACAACAGGGGCTCATTTTCACAAATTATCGTATCTCCTGAAATATCAGTGGCAGGGGGAGGCTGTATTTCCAGCGGTAGCGTTTGCGAAGCTGTACAAACTGCATTGGTAACCAGTAGTTCCAGGCTGTCGTTCAGTGTTTCCGTTCCCGGGTAAACCAGCGATTGCTCCCGGGATAAGGTGTCACCGGAAGACCGGGCTATCCACCGGTACGTTTCGGCCAGTACCGAATCGGTAGCGTTTAACCGGATGGTATCGCCCAGGCACTGTTCGGGGGTTCCCGTAAAGGTGGGGCGGGGCGAAGGCAAAACGGTTATTTCCTGCTGTTCACTCACCTGCTGGCTGGTTTGCACCCTGAAGTAAAGCCCGGTACTACTTGCTACCGACGGCAGGGTAACCGTTAGCGGTGAAGAGGATCCGGTGGCCAGGGTTTCCGGGTTAGAAAAGTTACCCGGGTCATCGGATCGCTGAATGCGAAACGCTGTGCCCTCTTCAAACCCGTCGGAAACAAAAGAAAAAGTAACGGGACTGCCGGCACAGAAACTGGTTGCGGTTAATGGCTTTAGTTGCAGCAGCGTTCCTCCCCGTTCGTAAGCCCCCACGTCCGGAACAGGATTACGCAGGTATCCCCGCTGATCGTAAAGTACCGTGTCGGCAGCTCCCGCACCTTCAGCCAGGCTTCCTTCTTTCAGCGCCAGTGTAGGGGTGGCTCCCCCATTTTCACCAATCTGTACTACAACGCCTACCCGTTGAAAAATATCGGCCGCCAGAACACCGTACTGGTTGCCCTGCGTAATTCCCCCGATTGCCGATTCATCGGTTACACCGAAAATATTATGTCCTAAATTACTTTCTACCCGGCCCGAGTTGCCGATTACCAGGTCGTTATCCTGGAAAGAAGCATCGAGATTAGCGACAACAATACTGTTATTAATATTCAGTAAGCCGTTACAAAAAATTCCTTCTCCGCTGTCGTTCGATGCAACGGAACTGAAATTAACCGTACCTTCTGCCTGGTTTCCGATAACTACTCCCCTGCCAATATTGCGAAACACGGTTACGTTAATTAAAGTAAGTTCTGCGCCGGTAGTATTACTGCTAATTGTTCCCGCCGCGTTGTTGGTAAGCAGGATCTGGTTATCGTATACAGTAGAGGCAGTAATTTTGGCACCCCCCGTATTCAGCAGAGCACTTCCTCCCTGCCTGGATAAGTTTTCCCTGATAATACTGTTGTTTACGGTTAACAGCCCCTCGTTATGAATAGCTCCGCTTCCTTCGTTGGTCGTGTTCTCGTTTCTGGTAATTTCGCAACTTTCCAGGTGTAAGGAAGCACCGGAAAAATTACTGATTGCTCCGGATTTGGCGACAACGTTCTGGGTATTATCGTTTCGGTTGTTGCGAATGGTACAATTTACCAGCGTCATCTGGTCGGAATTTTCAATGGCTGCCCCGGAGCAGTTGGCACTGGTGCAGGTATTATCGGAAACCCCCAGGTTAATCAGTTTCACCCGGTAAGTGTTTGGCCCTACCCCGCTCGATATCACCGTATTTCCGTTCGTATTAGATAAAAATAAATCCCTTTCAACCGGGCCTTCAATAATTAGGTGGTTGGCGATATCGAACGAGCTGGTGGCTATGATAGTACCGTGAACCGATTGGGCATCAATGTACACCGGGGTGTTGGGAGAAGTATTTGTAATGGCATTAGCCGTAGAAAGAGCCA
>CAZIWJ010000187.1:6163-7313 GCA_964542855.1 uncultured Roseivirgaceae bacterium | reverse complement strand
GGGCTTTACTATTACTTATTAATATTCCGTATACGTGGTAACCGCAGGGCCATTCACTACCCCACCAGCACTTTTTCTTCTTTTAATTGATGCACAATGTCGGACATAATGGGAATAGCATGGAGCTTACCATTCTCAATGAATATTTTCTTGGTTTCTTCACCACCTACTACCGAACCGCCCATATAAATGCCGGGCACGTTACTTTCGTACGTATCTTCGTTTATTTCCGGGATTAGCATTTCCCCGTTCAGCTTTACCCCTGATTTTTGTAAAAACTCCTCATCCGGGCGATAGCCGGTCATCAGGAAAACGAAGTCAGCAGGAATTCTGTCCTGTTCACCGTTTTCAAGGTTTTCCACGTAAACATAGTCCTCATCAATACGGGTTACCTTGTGGCGAAAATAGGCGTTCACCTCCTTGTTCTTTACCCGGTTTCGGATATCCGGTACAATCCAGTATTTGGCCGTGCTGTCGAAGTCGTTAAACAAGTGTACTACCGATACGTTAGCCCCGTTTCTGTAGAGGTCGAGCGACGTTTCTACCGCAGAGTTCGCTCCTCCCACTACCACTACGTTGGTGCGGGTATATTTAAAGGCTTCATCGAAATAATGACTCACGTGGGGTAGGTCTTCTCCCGGGATATTCATCTTCTTGGGCACGTCGTAGTAACCAATGGCCAGAACAATTTTACGGGTAACTAAATTTCCCTTTTCGGTTTGCAAGGTAAAACCACGTTCGGCCGTTTCAATGCTTTCAACCGCATTGAATAAACTCAGGTTCAGTTCGTAGTGGTCAACTACCTTCCGGTAGTAGCGAAGTGCTTCGTTTCGGGAAGGCCGCAGGTTTAGCGACGTAAACGGAACATCCCCGATGGCTATATTATCTGCACTGGAGAAAAAAGTCATGTTCAACGGGTAACGCCTTACCGACTCAGTAATGGTCCCTTTGTCTACTACAATATAATTTAACCCTTGTTTTTTGGCTTCGATGGCGCAGGCTAACCCACAGGGGCCGGCACCTACAATTACTACGTCGTATAATGACTCAGTCATAATAACAATATTGGTTGGTTTATTATCGGGTGCGACCGCAGGTGCAACCGATTACTAACTAATGTACATATAACAACAAACGGAAATAGAATTGG
>CAZIWJ010000187.1:0-6063 GCA_964542855.1 uncultured Roseivirgaceae bacterium | reverse complement strand
GGTGCAACCGATTACTAACTAATGTACATATAACAACAAACGGAAATAGAATTGGTTCGGATGCCCAGGATTGGATGAATAACCCGGTAGAACAGCATTTTCCCTGCTGTTATTTGCTTAGGAACTTCTCCCCGGTTAAATCTACGCTGATTTCCCAAAGCCTACGGGCATTGTAATCGGACCGGGCGGCATCGTTTGTTTTTTTAATCTTACTTTTACTATAATACTCGCCGTTTACTTCGCCACCTTCTTCAGAAGTAGCCAGGTAAATACTGGTGGCAGCCCCCTGTTCGTTATTAATCATGAAGGGCTTGGCCAGGTTAATTACCGATCCGAAAAACCCGCCTACCTGGTCGCCAAAGTTACTGGCAACGGCACCCGGGTGAATACAGTTTGCGGTTAGTGAAGTGCCTTCCGTACGTTTGGCCAGTTCCCGGGTGAAAAGAATGTTTAAGAGTTTTGAAACGCCATAAGCTTTAAGCCCACTGTACCCTTTTTCCATCTGTAAATCTTTGAAATCCAGCTTACCAAACCGGTGTGCTTCCGACGAAACCGTAAGCACCCGGGGCTGTTTTGCTTCTAGCAGCTTATTGTAAAGCAGGGCGGTGAGCAAAAAAGCAGACAGGTGATTAACCACAAAAGTGGTTTCGAAACCTTCGTTAGTAACCACCCGCTTGTTCCCCATAATCAGGCCTGCATTGTTAATGAGTACATCGATGTGCGATACTTTTTCATTTATTGCTCCTGCCGCTTGCCGAACCTGCTTCAGTGAAGAAAGATCGCCCAGTACGATGTCGATGTTTTCGTTTTTAGAAGTTGAAACCAGTTCGGCTTTGGTTCGTTCTGCTTTTTCAGGGTTTCTGGCCAGCAAAATGATGTGCATGCCCCGCCTGGCCAGCGATTTGGCGGTTGCCATTCCAATACCCGAGGTTGCCCCGGTAATAACACAGGTACGCTTATCCATATTCTTTTCTTTACTATTTCGATTATTTTTTTACTTTGCGAGCAATTATAAGCCTATGAACTTTATCATTAAGCTGTTTTTATCGGCCATATCTATTGTAATTGGTGCTTATTTGTTGCCCGGTGTAACCATAGAGGGTTTCTGGAGCGCAATTATCGTTGCCGCCCTGCTCTCGCTCCTAAACGTAACTGTTAAGCCCCTATTGATTATCTTCACCATTCCGCTAACTGTTCTCACCCTTGGGTTGTTCCTGATTGTGATTAATGTTTTAATGATTCTACTGGCCGACAGTATTGTGGATGGGTTCTTCGTCCGTAATTTCTGGTGGGCACTGGGCTTCAGCATCATCCTTTCTATTTTGAACTCGCTTTTCGAGGACCTGGTCGGGAAAAAAAATAATTAAATAAACTTCTGTTCAGGTAAAAATAACCCTGCAATTCAACCCAGCCATTACCTGCTGCCTGTAGGTAAATATTTAATTTATGGTGTGAATTATTACCTACCAGTTTAATGCCTAATTAACACCTAAAGAAGTTTTTTTTAGTATCAGGTTCTGGTGTGCTACCCTGAAAACTGACGACAAATTCGTTTTCCGAAGCAATTAATTTTTAAGAAATAATTATCACTACAATAATCAAAACGAATTAGTTCGCTGATTTTTATAACCGTAACAATATTCCGGATTTTAGTGTTAGTTACTTGATATTGTTAAAAGATAGTCTTTTAACTTGCAGAGAATTTGCATTTTAAACCAATTTAAGCTGATATGAGTAAATTTTTATCAAATTTCAGGTTATGCCTGGTTATCTTTTTCTGTTCGATGTATAGCTCCGGGTTATACGCCCAAACTACTGTGAGTGGTACAGTAACAGACGATACCGATTTCGGATTACCGGGAGTTACAATATTATTGAAAGGTACTTCTACCGGTACGATTACCGATTTTCAGGGGAAGTACAATATTGAAATAAATACTGAAAATCCTACACTCGTTTTTAGTGCTGTAGGGTACCAGACCAAGGAAATTGAAGTGGGCAATCAAACTTCAATTGATGTGACCATGGCTGAGGACGTTACCAAATTAAGCGAGGTAGTTGTTACTGCCCTGGGTGTGGAGCGTGAAGAGAAAGCGCTGGGTTATTCCGTTCAAAAGATAGACGGCAGCGAGATGTCTTCGGTGAAGGAAGCAAACCCGATAAATTCTCTTTCTGGTAAAGTGGCCGGTGTTTACATAACCGGATCGGGCAACGGACCTACCGCTTCAGCAAATATTAATATTCGTGGTTCCGCTTCATTGCTGGGTAATAACCAGCCCCTGTTCGTGGTAAATGGTATGCCTATTACCAATGACCTGTACAGTACCGACGATGGTTTAAACGGGTCAACCACCATCGACTTTGGTAATGCCGCCCAGATAATCAACTCTGACGACATTGCATCTATTAACGTACTGAAAGGACCTGCTGCTTCGGCATTATATGGTTCGCGTGCAGCAGACGGTGTTATCCTGGTAGAAACCAAAACCGGTAAGGGACAGGAAACTAAACTGGGTATTGAAATTAACTCCAGTACCATGTTCCAGACTCCGTTGAGACTACCGGATTATCAGAATACTTATGGTTTTGGTGCCCAGGGGCAGTATAGTTATCGAAATGGAAGTACTTATGCTTCAGCCCAGGTAGACGGCAGAGACATTAACTTCTACGATGCTTACGGCGAAAACTGGGGGCCAAGAACAAATGGTCAGAACATTAAGCAGTTCAATTCTGATGGCGAGCCTGTTCCCTTTACTTCTGCGGAAGGCAACGTAAGGGATTTCTTCCGTACCGGGCTTACAACCATTAATAATGTGGCTTTTAATAATTACTCTGACGAGAGCGACCTGCGTTTGTCGTATACTAATTTATTCAACAAAAACATTGTTCCTAACTCTGATCTGAAGCGAAATACGATTCAGACCAGCGTAGGTAAGCGTTTATTCGATGGGAAACTGAAAATTAGAGGTAACCTGATGTACGTGGGGTCGAACTCAGGAAATATTCCTAACGCCGGCTACGACGAATCATCATCAGTAATGTACGGATGGTTATGGTATCCGCGACAGGTACCCATTGATGATTTAAAAAGTTACTGGCAGCCCGGTCAGGAAGGTATTCAGCAGCGTTACGTAGAGAACTTCTGGGTAAATAACCCGTGGTTTATTGCGAACGAAAACACTAATGCTTTCCAGAGCAACCGTTTAATTGGAAACGCCCGCATTAATTATGAAATTAACAAGAATTTCAGCATGCGATTCCGTTACGGAGTAGATAACCTGGACGAGCAGCGTCAGTACCGTCGTGCGCCTTCAACCAAAGGGGTACTGAACGGTAGTTACCGGGAAGATGAGATTTCATTCCGTGAATCTAACGCTGAATTCCTGGTAGGATATAACACAGACCGGGATAACCTTTCCAACTTTGATTTTGATATTAAAGTAGGTGGTAACATCATGCGCCAGCAGGCCAATGTACTGGTAGCCAATAACCCTGAACTGGAAAACTTTGGTACCGCCCCAAGTGTATACACATTAACCAACGCCCGCAGTGGAGTGCAGGTAGAATCGCAGAAGACTGAAACCGGTATTAACAGTTTATTCTCAGTGGCTACTTTGTCGTTCCAGAATAGTATATTTATAGATGCATCGTACCGCCAGGACTGGAACAGTACCCTGGTTAACCCTATTGAAGGAATTGAAAACTCAAGCTACACTTTCGGGTACCCTTCTGTAGCATTGAGTGCAGTGATTTCCGAGTACCTGCCCCTTCCTCAAGCGTTTTCTTTCATGAAGGTTAGAACTTCGTACGCTGAAGTAGGTAATGGTGCACCTCCATACTCATTTCAGAATACATATACTCCAAGGCCAGCGTTCGGATCGCAGGCGGCATTTACAACGAGTCGTACTATTGCCGATCCTAACCTGACTAACGAGCGCACCCGCGCATTTGAAGCCGGTTTGGATACCCGACTGTTCGAAGGTCGTGCCCGGGTTGACCTGACATATTACGATATGTTGAGCTTTAACCAGGTAATTACCCTACCGGTAGCCACATCAAGTGGTTATGACTTCAGCCTTACCAACGGTGGTGAAATCAGTAACCGTGGAGTAGAACTGATGATTAGCGGACGTATTATTGATCAGTCATTATTTAACTGGGATGTAACACTTAATGCCGGTAGAAACGTGGCAATTGTAGAAAGCCTGCCCGACGTAATTACGAGTGGACAGTACTCTATCGTAGCAGATATGTTCCCTGGCGACGCGAGTGGAGCCGACCTGGAATACCGTGCAGTAGAAGGCGAAGAATTCGGTCAGTTAGTTGGACTTGGATTCCAGCGCGCTCCTGAAGGCAGTGAATTTGCCGGGCAAATCATCCACGAAAACGGTCTTCCTTTACTAACCGAGGAAAAAGTATCGGCTGGTTCTTTTCAGCCCGATGTACGGCTGGGTATAAATAACTCATTTAAGTACAAAGGATTTACTTTTAGCTTCCTGTTCGACGGACAAATCGGGGGTAAAATTTATTCTCGTTCGCACGCCTTATACAATACGGGTGGTACCATTAAAAACCTGGACGACCCTAACCTGTCGATCACCGGACTTGAAGGACGTACCGAGTACGCTGTTAGCTACGATAACGATGGACTTCCAGTATACACCCTGGTTGACGAAGGTGGTGTAGTTGGCCCCGGTGTAATGCGTAACGACGAAGGTGAACTGGTACCTAACGACGTAGAAGTACCGCTAGGTGGTGCCGGATATACTGGTTACTATTATGCTTACTACGGTAACGGTTTTAACCGTGATAACATTGAAGCCGCAACATTCGATGCCACTTACTTCAAATTGCGTGAGTTAAGCCTGCGATATGACCTGCCAAAGTCGCTGTCAGAGCGAATTGGAATCCCTAAGGCTTCCATTGCATTTGTAGGTCGTAACCTGCTACTGTTCACAGAAGTACCTACTATCGACCCCGAGACGTTCTCTATCAGAAACGGCATTATCGTGAATGGCTTTGAAAGTACGCAGATTCCTTCTACCCGAAGCTACGGTGTAAACATCAGCTTGAGCTTCTAAACAACACGAATCAGTTGAAGGCCAGGAATTATTCCTGGTCTTTAATCAATGACCTGTTGAACATAGATAAACAAAAAAGACATATGAAATTCATAAAATATATCGTCCCGTTCCTGCTGTTGGGAGTAATTTCCTGCCAGGAGTATGAAGACTTTAACTCAAACCCGAATGCACCTACTGACGTGCAACCGAGCGTATTGTTCCCTTCAGCCATTCGCCAGAGTGTGAACGTTACCACCGAAGAATCATTTCTGTTGGGTAACAATGCAGCTCAACTCACCGCCAAGACGCTCCGTACTGAGATAGATGATTACAACTGGAACGCTTTCACTACTGTTTGGGAAGGATTGTACGAAAGCGTTACGGATATCCGCCAGGTAGAAAAGCTGGCAATTGAAAACGGAAATGACGTTTTATTAGGTGCAGCAATTACTTTCCGGAGCTGGATTTTTTCGGTACTGACTAATGCATACGGAGACATTCCGTATTCAGAAGCTGTAAATGTAAATGAGGTTAATTTTACACCGGCTTACGACCAGCAGTCGGAAATTATTCCTGATATTCTTGACGAACTCAGCCGGGCAGATGAGTTAATTGCGTCTGGCAACGGTTCAATTGAAGGAGACATTCTATTCGGCGGAAGTGCCATGCAGTGGAGGAAATTTACCAACTCATTGCGTTTGCGTTTGCTTATGCGGGCTAACAACCAGATTGGTGACGCTAATACCCGTTTTGCCGATATTGTGGCCAACCAGCCTATCATGGAGTCGAATGCCGATGGTGCAGTACTGGATTATTTGAGCGACTTTGCCAACCAGTTCCCTCTTTTACCCATTAAAGATGGTGACTTTGCCGCGGTTGCTTTAAGCCAGTCTTCTTACAATGTATTATCTGCTACAAACGATCCTCGTTTGTCACGCTATGCCCGTCCGGATAACGACGATTACGATAACCCTACATTTACGGGTGCTGAAAATGGTGC
>CAZIWJ010000186.1:0-7320 GCA_964542855.1 uncultured Roseivirgaceae bacterium | reverse complement strand
CCCTTTTCCAGGGTAGCCTGTACCGTTTGCCAGCCTGGCCGGTCCTGGTCAATTTCCCGGGCAAAAGAAGCTGACTTTTCCGAGAGCACCTTTTCTACCTGGTTAATTTCCGCTTCCAGTTCTTCCAGGTTAATATTTCTTTCCGATAGCTGCGACCTGGAGAGCGTAAACATCCTTACCAGGTATTCTTTTTTGGCAATCCAGTTTTTGTAAAGTTCTTTAGCCTCCTCGTTACCACTGCTCAGTATCCGCTTCCTGAGGCGGTTAGAAGTATTCAGTAACAACGCCTTGGTGTAAAGTTGTAAGTTATACAGTTCGCCAACTGCATCCCTGTAAAGTTTCGGGTAGGCAGTTTGGTTCCGGTGGAGTTCCAGTACAAAAAACTCGAACGATTTAAGAAAAGGTTTTATGCGCAGGTAGAACGCACTTTTTTCTTTTTCGCTCAGGGCCGGAAAAAAGCTGTTAATCTGGTACAGGTAACTATCAACCACCTGCTTAAATAATAAGTAAGCCTGCTGGTAATTTTGTTCGCGGGTTTGAAGAATAGCCAGGCTGTACAGCGACTGGGCAAAGTCGGGATGCCTGCGCCCAAAAATTTTGGCTCTTCCCTCCCTTACGTCGGTTAGTATTTCGTAGGCTTTCTGGTTGTTTCCCAGTTCCAGGTAGAGTGCCCCGAGGTTGAAACGGGTGGAAAGATAAACCGGGTGGTTTTTCCCAAAATTACGGGCAATGATATCGGCAGACTGTTCATAAAACATACGGGCAGAATCGTAATTGGCCAGTTGCTGGTAATAGCTGGCCAGGTTATTCAGGGAAGAGGCGTAAGAGGGATGATTTTCGCCCAGCACTTTCTTGTCGATGGCCACTGCTTCCTTTAGGTACTGACCGCCCAAATCAGTTTTGCCCTGGATCTGGTATAATGTGGCCAGGTTCTGCGTAACCGTAGCGTACTGGGGGTGATTAACGCCCAGGTAGCTTTTAAGGATGTCGCGGGTTTGGCGCATCAGCGGTTCTGCCGATTCGTAGTTACCCATAGTTTGGTACAAAAGGGCCATATTATTAATGGCTGTAGCGTACGCCGGATGGTTATTTCCGTAAGTATTTGAACGGATGGCCAGGGCTTCCTGGAAGAAAGGTTCGGCCCGGGTATAATTTCCTTTGGTTTGTTCCAGCCTGCCTACGTTCATCAGGCTGGAAGCAACTACCGGGTGTTCATTGCCGAGGTTACTCCGGTGGGTTTCCAGCGCTTCCAGCAGCATAGATTCGGCTTCGTCGTAAGAACCCACTTCCAGGTATAATAACCCCAGGTTCGATTGAACAATGGAATAGTCGGGATGATCGGCACCAACCAGGTTGGCCTTTATGGCCAGGCATTCCCTGAACATGCGTTCTGCCTTGGTGTAGTACCCAGTTTCCTGGCTTAGCAACGCGTAATTATTAAGTATGCCTGCGTAGGCATTGGTTTTTCGGCCGGAAAGAGATTCCTGCAGTTCGAGGGCCTGGTTAAAATAGCGTTCAGCCTGCTCGTATTCCCCTTTTTCCTGGAATAAAGTGGCAAAAGCAACCTCGATGGATAAGAAGTTTTTGTTGTTTGTTCCTTCTGCTTGCTGAATAATCTGTTCAGCCGACTGAAGGTTGAGCAGCGCAAAATCAAACTCTCCCTGGCTTTGATGATTAACAGCAGCAAAATAATGGGTATTGGCCTTGTATAATTCTAAAGCCGGCTCATTGGTCAGGTGAAAATCATAAATTGCCAGCGCCCGGGTGAAAAGCCTGTCGGCACGGTTGTATTTGTATTCTTCCCAGCAAATCTGGGCGTACTGCGACAGCAATGAACCAAATTGCCACGGAATGTTACTGATCGGCTGGTCTTTTCCTAAATTAGCCCATTGTTCATATAGTGCCAGTGCCTGATTTTTTCTTCCCGAAGAATAATATGAACCTGCCAGGTTATTTACGGAAACCACCAGGTTTTGGTGCAGGGAATCCAGGCTGGCTTCCCTGATGTTAAACGACTCCTGGAAGTAGTACACGGCATCTTCAACCTGGCCTTGCCGGAAAGCCAGCGAACCGAGGTTATTTAGGGCACTTGCCCGGAAGGTTTCCATTCCCAGTTTTCCGGCCAGGTTTTTCACTTCCTTAAAAATATCGATGGCCTGTTCACTACTGCCTGTTTTCATGCGGGCTAATCCCAGGCTGTAGAGCGGTTTCAGGTAGGCAGATAAATTAGTATTGCCGAGTTTACGGTGAACATTAACCGACTCTTGAAGCAAGGGAATGGCCAACTGGAGGGAGTCGAGAGCCGGCAGCGCTTTATGATAAAGCGCATTGGCGTATTCGTCGGTAATTAAACCGGCTTTTTCGTGGTAGTAAATCACTTCCTGGTAAAGGAGTGCAGCCTGCCTGGTTTCTCCACGCCGGTTTTTCAGCGTGGCCAACTGGTAAATATTTTCAATGTAAGAGGTGCTTACACTGTTGCTCAGCAAACTACGGCTGTTTTTAACGTGTTCGGCCAGTAATGAATCGGCGCGGTTATAGTTTTTAAGTTTATTGTAAATGACACTAAGGTTTTTTAGCGCCTCAAAGTAATAAGTTGTACGGGTGGTATCGATGGTTCCCCTCACTTCCAGTTCCTTTTCGGCCGATCTGAGGGCCATAGCGTATTCTTCCAGGTAATAATAAGCCAGCATTTGGATGCGCAGGGTTTCAGCGTATGGCTCTGAAAATTTCCCAAACTGATCGCTAGCCAGTTGAAGGGCTGATTCTGAACGGGTTACAACAGCCTGGAAGTTAGAAATAGCTAATGATTTCTTTAAAGAGTTGTAAACACTATTCCACGATTTTTCCTGTGCATTCAGGGATCCGAAGCAAAAAAGTAGTACTACAATACATTTGCTGGTTCTTGGTAGATCCACGATAAGTGCTGATGATTGATTAAAGTATTACTAAATCTTCTGATACCCAATATTTCGCTTATGAATTTCATCATTAAACCCGGCTATCAAATGAAAAGTATTTGTGAAGTATTGTAATTAAATGTAAAATTGATACTTAATGCAATATACTTAGTTGCGAGTGTCGCTAAAAGATTTTGAAGGTTAATGCCTTTTTTTCTGATTATACTGCAAATAAATCCATCAAATATTAAGTTATTGTTTATTTAAACTTACTACATCCGGAAACGTAATGATTAACTTTGTATTACAAGTCCTGAAGAAAACTTTTACAGTTATTTGCCTGTTCACTGGCCTTACCTCTTACGTGCAGGCACAGGAAGTTCAGTGGGCTCACAGAATAATTGAAGCCTCATCTTCTTATTCGCTGGGCGTATTTTTTAAAGAAGGGCTCAACTATGATGCCTATCCGGCCCGACAGCTACTGGGAAGGCCCAATGTGTTACCCGGTAATATTGGCGACAGCCCGAATGCATGGGTTCCCGGCAAAAAGGGGCGGGAAGACTTTGTTCGCGTATCGTTCCGGGAAGCAACTTCCATTCAGCAGGTTGCAATTGGCGAATCGAGTAACCCAACCGCTGTTAAAGATATTTATGCTTACGACATTCAGGGTAACGAATATTTGCTGGCCAGCTTAACCCCTGAAGATTTGCCCCTGGAAGGTCGATTGCTAAATATCTTTTTCGATAAAACTGATTATGCAGTAAAAGAACTGAAAGTGGTTTTCGACGGCACAGCTGTGAATGGTTTTTATGCCATCGATGCCATTGGTATTTCAGGGTCATCGGTTCCGGTAAGCGTACGGATTAACGTTGCTGATAATCTTCGCGACGATATAATAGTAGAAAAACTAAATGATAACGTAAATAGCCCTTACGTTGAGTTAAGCCCGATTGTATCGCCAGACGGAAAAAAGCTTTTCTTTAGCCGTGCTTCTCCCGAAAACGTGGGGGGCGCCAACGACCTTGAAGATATTTGGTACGCCGAAAAAGACGAGGTAACCGGTGAATGGAAAAGAGCTAAAAATATTGGGCGTCCGCTGAATAATGAAGGTAGCAACTTTGTGAGTTCAGTAGCCCTGGATGGTGAAACTTACATTTTACTGCTCGGAAATGCTTACCTGGATGTAAAAAAAGGTAAAATGGAAGGGGGCGTTTCAACTTCCACTCAACGCGGCAATGGGGTATTTAGTAACCCCAGGCCAATTGAAATTGAAGATTTTTACAACCTCAGTGAGCAGGCCCATTACTTTCTTTCAAGTAGCCAGGAATACCTGATGATGTCGATTGAAAGGGATGACACGAAAGGCAGAAGGGATCTTTACGTATCGTTTGTTAATGAGGACGGCAGCTTTTCTGCACCGGTAAACCTGGGAAGTGATGTAAATACTCCCGACGCTGAATCCTCCCCTTTTCTTTCCGCTGATGATAAGACTTTGTATTTTTCTTCCCGTGGATATTCCGGTTATGGGGGCGACGACGTGTTCGTTACCCGTCGGCTGGATGACACCTGGCGAAACTGGTCGCAACCTGAAAACCTGGGGTCGGCGATTAATTCAGAAATGGACGACACTTTTTTTAATACCTCACTAACCGGAGATGAAGCTTATTTATCGAGGGGTGATATCGGTGAAGCCGATCTTTATGCCGTTAGGTCACCAATTTTCAAAGAACTCGTTCCCGTTTTCGTGGTAAGGGGTAACGTTTATGATGCTGAAACCAGGGAGCCCATATCTGCACAGGTTGAATTTACCCGGCTCGATGATTCGGTAACTGTATCCAGTACCACTATGGCCAGCGGATCGGACGGCAGTTACAAACTAACTTTACCGGTTGGTAAGTATAGTGTGTCGCCAAGTAACAATAATTATTATCCTCTGCAAAGCGAAATTGCTGATGTTAAGCCCAGCACAGATAGCAGTGTGTTCGTGAAAGATTTTTACTTAAACCCTCGCGAGGCCATGGCCTCTAATAACCAACCTGCTGAAAGTGACCCTGGCGACGAGGCATCAGGCAGCGAGTCATCGGGAAGGGCCGGCCCGTCAGACCAGGAAGACCGGCTGAATTACACCCGGATTGATATTGAAGCCCGCACACTGAAACAGGAACTCGTGCTGTTCAATTTTAACAGTACCTCCCTCCAGAAACAATATACCCGTGATGAGCTGGCAGAAGTTGCTGAATACCTCAAAAATAATCCTTCATCGGCAGTGCTGATCGATGGTTACACTGATAACTTTGGAACTTCCGATTATAATTACACGCTTTCTGAACGAAGAGCCCGTAATGTAGCTGAATTCCTGATTCGAAAAGGCATTTCCAGTGTAAGGATCAGCGCCCAGGGGCACGGAGAGCTGGATCCTGTAAACACTAATGAAACCAGTGCCGGCAGGGCTAAAAACCGGAGAGTGGAAATTAGGATTGTCAGGTAAAGTTGCTCTAGAAGTTGAAGCAAGAGTACAGGTAATATTACATTGCAATAATATTATCGACCGTCTTGTATAAACTAGCACGGTCTTTGGATTTGATAACTAAACCAAAGACTGACGAACGTAAAATGAAACGGGCACTTTTATTTTTCAGTTTAACATTTATTTATACGGTTATTGCTGGTGCCTCACCGAAAAATGAGCAGATCGCCCAATTGTTAGGTAAAGTAATTGATGGCAACACTGGTCATCCAATTGCTGCTTCCATCCGCTTTCAGCAACTTCCCTATGGAAGCGTTACCGGTTCATATACCACAAACGGGGAGGATGGAAATTTCACCTTGCATTTACCGCCTTCTCACAAATTTCAGATTATTATTTCAGCCCCAAAGTATAACCAGCTGGTCGATACGCTGCTGGTATCCGGCGATGTGGATAATAGCTTAACCAAAACGTATAAGTTATTTGCCAGGCCGTCGGAAAATGAGCTACTGCCTTTACATAACCGAATTTTCTTCGATAATGGCACGGCCAAAATAAACCCCAGGTCGACCAAAGCACTTAATGAGCTTTACAATTTTCTGGTTAACAATAAAAGTATGAAAATTCAACTGGAGGGGCATACTAATAAAGGAAACCGAAAATCACTCATGGAGCTGTCGGAAAAAAGAGTGAGCTCGGTTAAAGACTACCTTGTTGACAGCGGGATTAGCAAACGAAGAATTAAAGTAAAAGCGTATGGCGGTACCCGGCCCCTGGTAGATGCGTATACCCGGGAGGCGCAAGAAAAAAACCGGCGGGTGGAAGTTCGGGTGTTGAAATGGTAATTTTATCCCAATCCGGGAATTAGCTGGTTCAACATTTACTCATATCGAGATCTGCTGTATCCGGTTCATTTTTTTCCATGGCTTTTTTCCAGGCTTCGCATGCCTCATTTAATTTCCCTGCCTGCTGGTAAGCCTTTCCGAGATACGTGTAAAGTTTACGTACGTGATTTTCTGTTTTAGTGATGGGTAGTAGCACTTGCAGTGCTGAATCGGCTTCATTTTTCTTTAAATAAAGCAGCGCTTTGTTCCGAAGAGCGTAAGGATTATCAGGATCCAGTCGCAAGCTGGTTGATATGTCTTCTTCAGCCTTCGTTAACTCCTCGTTAAACAAATGAAAGTACCCCCTATTGTTCAGGTAATAAGCTTCGTAGGGTTTTAACCTGAAAGCCTCTTCAAACATTTTTTGAGCTTTCACAAACCGGCGGGTATCGGTGTAAGCCAGTGCCAGGGAGTTGTAGGCGTCAGCCAAATTCGGATCTATACGAATTGCGTTTTCCAGGTCATCGATGGCTTTATTGTACGCTCCTTCCTCGTAAAAAAGCGAGCCCCGGTTTGCATAGGCTTCTGCATTGTTAGGGTTCAATTCAATTGCCTGGTTTAATTCATTAATAGCTTGTTGGTGATTGTGCAGGGCAGCATAAGCAAGTCCACGGGTAAAAAACACATAAGCCGAATCCGGATATACAGTTTTCACCCGGTCGAGGTCTTCCAGGCTTCGCTCGTATCTTTTAAGGGATAAGTAGGATAACGCCCGGTTATAAACAGCATCGGTATAAGAGGAATCTATGCCGATTGCCATTTCGTATTCACGGATGGCTTCAGCGTATTGCCCGATAGAGTGGAGGGCAATGCCTTTGTTATTGTAGGCCAGTTTAAAACTGTCGTCTTTTAAAATTGCCTCATTGTAATAATAAATGGCCTGTTTATAATTCCTGTCCTGTAGCTGCATGTTGCCCTTAAGAAAAAACTGGTCCCTGCTTTTTTTTTCGCTGCCACAAGAGGCAAGGAGTAACGCCAGAAGAGAAATTACCAGGAAAGGGTGGCTTGTTAAAAGTTTGTTAACAGAATGAAATGTTTTATTCATTGAAATAAATTTCTTTCGGGTAAACAA
>CAZIWJ010000185.1:0-7342 GCA_964542855.1 uncultured Roseivirgaceae bacterium | reverse complement strand
CTCATACAAATGGTATTCAGGGAACAAATGAGGGAACAAATGCAGCCTCTAATCGTTTTGAAACAGGTAGCGATGAAACTTCGGCGCCGGACAATCCGCCTAAGCCGGAACCCAGGGAGAATCGTTCCTTTTTCGATGACATTGATTAGTATATAAATTATGGGAAAAATTACGCTCGAAGGACTGGAGTTCTTCGCGTACCACGGCTTTCATGCCGAGGAGCAGATCATTGGTAATAAATACGCGGTAGATATTTTAGTAGAAGCTGATGTTTCTGAAGCTGCTTATTCCGACCGCCTCAGTAAAACCATCGATTACGGAAAGCTGTACAAAGCCATTGAAACGGAAATGCAACAACCCAGTAAGCTGCTGGAACATATTGCTTATCGCATCAGCCGGTCGTTGCTCGAAAAGTTTGAAATTATCATGGCTGTTGAGGTAAGCGTATCGAAATATAATCCGCCCATTGGTGGCATCTGCCAGCGGGCTAAAATAACTATTAGAGAAACCAAAGATTCATGAGGTATTCTTTTCTTTTTATTATTCTTTTAAGTTTGGGAATGACCAGCGCAAAAGACCGCCCGGCTTACCAGGTATTCAACCATAAAGGTAAAAAAGCTGATTTTTCAGCCATGATGAAAGCGGCCGGGAAAGCTGATGTAGTATTGTTTGGTGAAATCCATAACAATACGCTGATCCACTGGCTCCAGTTGCAGGTAAGCAAGGAGTTACTCAACAACGGGCCAATAGTAATGGGGGCAGAAATGTTCGAAACCGACGACCAGCTGGTTGTTAACGAATACCTGCAGGGTACCATCCAGGAACGGCATTTCGAAAACGAGGTCAAGCTGTGGAATAACTACGAAACCGATTACAAACCATTAATGCAGTTCGCTCAGGCACACCAGGTTCCTTTCATCGCCACGAATATTCCCCGCCGCTATGCCAGCCTGGTGGCCCGCGAAGGTACACCGGCCCTCGACAGCCTTACCGACGCAGCCAAGCAATACTTTGCCCCGTTGCCGCTGGAAGTTGATTACGAACTGCCCGGCTACCAGAACATGATGAGTATGATGGGCAATGGAATGGGGCACCGCGGGGGAGGAATGGACCCCAGGAACTTCGTCAATGCCCAGGCCATAAAAGACGCCACCATGGCCTGGTCAATTAATAACAACCTCGGAAAAGAAACTGTATTTCTCCACCTTAATGGCTCGTATCATTCCGATAATTACGAAGGTATTTACTGGTACCTGAAGAAAATGAACGAGGAACTGGATATCGTCACGATTAGTAGTGTGGAACAATCGGATATTAACGAACTGGCAGAAGAACACCTGGAGAAAGCAGATTTCATTATCTGCACCCCTGCCGATATGGCTAAAAGCTACTAGTTCATTCGTAACCCACAATGCCTACAGCCTGGTGAACGTATAAATCCTCTTCGAGCTGCTTTAAAATAAAATCGGCAACATCGGCCCGGGCAATAGGGTTTAGGTTTACCGTTTTATCGCTGTAAAGAAACCCATATTTGTAATTCCCGGTAAGCGGATCGTCGGTTAACTGCCCGGGTCGGACAATAGTCCAGTCCAGGTCGCTATTCCTCACGGCAATTTCCTGGGTAGCATGGTCGTCCATAGAGCTTTTCAGCATAATGCCCATTACGATGTAGCGTACAAAGAAGGGAAGCATAACCCGGCTTTCTGCCACTCCGATAGAGGAAACGCAAATGATGCGTTTAATGCCCTGGTTTTTCATGGCCCGAACCAGGTTCCTGGTTCCGTGCGTACGGGGCTTATTTTTATTCGACGGTGGCGCGCCCAGGGTACAGATTGCCGCATCAACTCCCTCAATAGCCCCTTCTACCGCTTCCAGTTGCTGGGCATCACCCTGAATTTTTTCCAGCTGATCGTGTTCGATTTCAATTTTATCGGGGGTTCGGGCAAAAGCTCTTACGGTGTGTCCCTGTTCCAGGGCCTGTTCCACTACTTGTTTACCAACTCCGCTGCTTGCGCCAATTACGGCTATGTGCATAAATTCTTTTTTTACATTAAGGTATTGATTTTAACGGAAAAACGTACTGATACGGCTATTTACTCTGCTTTGCTTCAATTTGCTTCTTCAAACCCTTCGCAATCAGGTGTGCACGATCCATTTCAAGGGCCTGGCCCACGTATTCCAGTGCCCGATCCAGGCTGTCCATCTGGTAATAAACCACTGCCCTGGTATAAGGAATGCCGGGCCAGTTTTTTCCCGCTGCCTGCTGCTCCAGCATCGCTAACTTTTCCATGGCATGCCGGAACTCACCTTTTTCAGCGTGCAGCATGGCCGCGTAACTGATAAAAAACGGGGTATCTCGCTGCCCTGCTGTAACTAAAGCATTCAGCGAATCCAGGGCCTGGCCAGGTCCGTGTATAGCGTGCAGCACTTCAATGTATTCTGCCTTTTCGTAAGTCTGGTCGGGAAAAGCACGCACAAACGCGCCATAATTCCTTTCAGCCCTGTTCATTCTGCCTGCACGCAGTTTTTTGGCTGAATCGGGGGCCGTTAACTGTACTACAGCCGCCCGGTTACCCATATTGTATATTTCTAGTAACAACCGCTGATCGGCAGTAGCCCTGTTTAGAGGTGCTAACTCCAACATCTGCTTTTTCTCCGCGGTGCTGCTGGTAATTCTGCCATAAACGGCGTTAGCCAGGAGAAAAGTACTGTCCAGCTGCGTAGCCTTTCGAAACGACTTTTCTGCCGCAGTCCATTGGCCGTAATCCATGATCTGCCGCCAGCCCAGTTTGTAATAGTGCAGGGCCGAATCGCTGGTTGTTCCGTAATTAAATGAAGCCCTACCGGCAGGGGCGTTGCAGGATGGCAGGGCAATAAAAGAAGCCAACAGCGCAAAACACTGAAACAGCAGGTAGTTAGTATTTGAAATGTGCATAAGCCTGCAAGTTAAAAAGCCGACGGTCATTTAACGGGCGAGGGGTTTCTAAAGAAGACTTTTCCTGCCCGGAGGTTTTGAGCTGATTTTATTATCTTTGTGCTGTTCACCACTAAACTAAACGTACAGATTTTTTACATTAAGTCAAACATAACCAGGCACTGTGCATTAATACACTACAACCAAACTGATCAATATGCCTGTTAAAGCTTATGCCGCCCAATCGGCCGATTCTGGGGTTGCTCCCTGGGAACTGGAGCGCCGAACCCCGAAAGCGGAAGATATTTCCATTGATATTATGTTTTGTGGCGTTTGCCACACCGACGTGCACTTTGCCGCAAATGACTGGGGAGTAACCCGCTACCCGCTGGTTCCCGGTCACGAAATTATTGGTCGCGTTACGGCTGTGGGCCCGAACGTATCTCAATACAAACCCGGTGATGTTGTAGGGGTGGGTTGCATGGTCGATTCCTGCCGCGAGTGTTCTTCCTGTAAGCAGGGACTGGAAAATTACTGCGCCGAAGGGATGACCGGTACTTACAACGGGGTCGACCGCAACGACGGCAGCGATACCTATGGGGGCTATTCCGAACACATCGTGGTTCCCGAACGCTACGTGGTGAAAGTGCCCAATGAACTGGATCCGGCTGCTGCTGCGCCCTTGCTGTGCGCCGGCATTACTACCTACTCGCCCCTGAACCACCTGGGGGTAGGCAAAGGCCACAAGGTTGGCGTTGTTGGCATGGGAGGACTGGGCCACATGGGTATTAAGTTTGCCAAAGCCATGGGTGCCGAAGTAACGCTGTTTACCCGGTCCGGTAAGAAAGTGGAAGAGGCCAAACGGAACGGGGCCGACCGGGTGGTAATTAGCGCCGATAAAGAGCAGATGCAGGAAGCCGTGGAAACACTGGATTTTGTGTTAGATACGGTTCCGGTAGAACACGACTTCAACCCCTACCTGCAAGCGTTGAAACTGGACGGAACTTACATTATTGTTGGTCAACTTACCCCTATTGAACCTGCCATCCAGTCCCGGCAACTGGTGCGCCGCCGCAGAAAGATGATGGGATCGCTGATTGGCGGGATGCCCGAAACCCAGGAGGTGCTCGACTTCTGCGCTAAAACCGGGGTGCGCTGCGATATTGAAATGCTTGATATTCGTAATATTAACGAGGCGTACGAACGCATGAAAAAAGGGGATGTCCGTTACCGCTTTGTGATTGATATTAACACGTTAAAATAATTATTAAGTAATATTCATCCTGTTCATCCGGCTCTGCTTACCTGGATAAGCAAACGAGCCGGAAGCTTTTAGGCGAAAGTTATACCTGTTTACAACGGTTCAGGTGGTGAATCAACCCCATTAGGAAGTTTTGGCGTTTGCTGGCTTTGTTGCCACGAAGCTTCAGCCCTTTTTTCCATTACTGCTTTGGCTTCTCCCAGGGCAGCCTATGCCTTGTTTCCGTTAATTTTCTTTGCCTTACGAAAGTATTTACGTAATTCCCTTATTTCTTCTGGAAGCAGGATTATGTACTAACTCAGGTACTGCTCCACTTCTCGGGCTGTCTGCTTCGCTGTTCGGCCCACGCCGATCAGGGTTGCTGAAGCAAACCCGGTCCAGCTGCCATACCCCACCAGCCACAGGCCTTCAGTTTTTAAAGCCCGGGTGCCTTCAGTTTCTATTTTACCGTCAGCTTCAAGAATACCCAGGGGTTGCAAATGATCCAGTGACGGGCGAAACCCGGTACAGAATATTACGGTATTAATAACCTGCTCTTCTCCATCCTGAAAAACTACTCCCTCCCTGGTAAAATGCGATATAAAGTGGTGAGTTGAGAAAGCTCCCCGCTCCCGGGCTTCCCGAACCGCGGGAACAGCTACAACGTCGCCTAGCGAAGGAGGGGTAAACGATTTACCGGCCTGCCGGGCCGCATACATGGCACTGGCGTGGTCGAATAAAACCCGTCCGTCGATATCATCGGGTAAAAACTTCGGTACCTTGCTTGTGGCCCAGTAGGTTCGGGCCACCTTACTTACTTCAGCCAGGATCTGTGCCCCTGAGTTTCCTTCTCCCACCACCAGCACTTGTTGATGGTTGAAAGGCTTATTATTCCGATACCGACTGGAATGGATCACCTGGCCGGAGAAGTTTTCCAGCCCGGAAATTTCCGGAACGAAGGGTTTGTTGAAACTGCCGGTAGCACTGATCACTGCCTTCGAGTAATAAGTTCCTGCACTGGTAATCAAAGAAAACCGTTCGCCGTCCTGTTTCACCTGCTGTACCTCAACCGGTCGCTTTACCGGCAGTTGGTAACGCTCTTCGTAATGGTTCAGGTACTCCAGGGTTTCATTGCGGGTAGGGTAGTGCTCCACGCCCCCGGGCATCAGGATACCGGGCAAAGAACTCCACTGGGCAGGAGAAAAGAGTTGCAACGAGTCCCAGTAGTGCAGCCAGCTTCCCCCGGGTTGTTCTTCTTTATCGAGGAACAGGTAGTTGAGCTTCGTTTTCCGAAGGTAATAACCCAGCGCCAGCGCGCTTTGTCCGCCACCAATTACAATTACATCGTAAGTATTTTCGTCCATAGGATCTGTAGCATCATTAACTTTCATCTAGTAAAACGACAGCAGTTTTTTTCAGTTCGTACTTCCTTTCCAAACAATCCTGGTATTATTTGCTATACTGGAATATAATCCTCTTTTGCATTGTTATATTAAGCTTTTCAATTAAAAAAAACATGAAAAATATTCTGCTTCAGGCCCTCATCATTAGTACGGTTGCCGGTGTTGCTAACGCCGGCATAGCCTTTATGCTGGGAGCAACCATCCTGGAAACACCATACGCCGGACCGGAAACGACGGAAAATGTACCTTTGAGTCAGTTTACCATTGCTTCGGCTGTGTTTTCTATAATCCTGAGCCTGATCGGCGCCCTGGTCCTCGGCCTGCTGGCCCGGAAAAAACCGGCCAGGGGTGCGAACATCTGGCGCATCATTGGTATTGTATTCCTGATCGTTTACGGAATATTTCCCTTTGTAGCCCCCGGTGTGGCATCGGTTCGGGCCGGCATCCTGGTGAATATTCTCCACCTGGTAGTAGGCATTCCCATGCTGTTGATGCTACCCCGGCGGGCCGGCCTTGTGCCAAATAATTAGTATACAATACATCAGGGTTGCGGTAAATTATACTGCTACTGCCCTACAGGTGCTTCCCGGTTTTATCATTTGGTAACTTACGGCATGGTTAACCCGCCGTCAATAGAAATGCTTTGCCCGGTAATGGCATCACTCATTGCTGAAGAAAAGTATACCGTGGCTTTGGCAAAGTCTTCCACCGTAGTGGTTTTTCGCAAAGGCGTATTCTGGGCAATTGCCGCAAATATTTCCGGGCTGGTGGTGCTGCTGGCGTCTGTGGTTTCCAGTAGCCCCCCGGCCAGCAGGTTAACCCTCACCCCATACTGCCCCAGTTCAGTGGCCATTAAGCGGGTAAGCCCCAGTAAGCCGGCTTTGGCCGTGGTGTAATCGTAGTAGGGTACCACCGGGTTATACAGCAGGTTGGTAGAGATATTTACAATTTTCCCGTACTGCTGCGCTTTCATCATCGGCAAAGCGTACTTCCCCGTTAAAAATGCTGCTTTTACGGCGCCTTCGTGCTGGGTTTCAAAATCTTCCCATTTTACGGTTTCCAGCGACGTGTAATTCGCGGTGGCGTCGAACTGGTACTTCGGCAACGCGTTGTTAATTAGTACGTCTAGTCGGCCTGCGGTTTTACTAATGTGCTGCATCATCTGCTTCACCGCTTCTTCAGCAGTTACATCAGCTTGTAACGCCTCGGCCCGGAAGCCTTCCCCTTTTAATTCGTTTACCAGGGCTTCGGCCTTTTCTTTGCTGTTAATGTAGTTAATAAATACGTGCGCGCCGTGCCGGGCGTGAACGCGGGCCAGTTCCGCGCCAAGTCCGCGGGAAGCACCCGTAATGAGAATTACCTTATCTTTTAGCATGGTTAACAGGATATTGTTCACAAATTGCACGTTTAAGGTACTATTATTATAGAAAAATGGGCAACGTGGCACTGAAAACTTAGCAGGAATAGCTGCAGTACGGTGTAATTGCAATACAGCACCCCGTTTAGCTTAATGCAGGACCCGCTGCGTGGTAGAAAAGTTTGCGAAACGGAAAAAAAAGAACCTGCACGAAAGAAGCAGCTCGTACTGTAGGCTGTAGCACGAAGTGCACGCAGGGATGTTATTTAGAAGAATGAGAAAGGAAAATTTTCCCTGTTTAGCCAACGGGAATAGCTTTTTCTAAATATGCAGTTTTCAGCAATAGCCACACGATCGGTTTTTAAACAACCTCACTTCTCCCGGCCGTTTTTTTACCTGACTGGAGGGGATATTTATTGAAAAAAACT
>CAZIWJ010000184.1:0-7348 GCA_964542855.1 uncultured Roseivirgaceae bacterium | reverse complement strand
GCTTCAGGACGAACAAAAGATGCTATCCAGCCTGGAACGATGAACAGTGCCAAAAGCCCGCTGCACAACAAAAAAGTACCTTTTATTTCCGTTCCGGAAAACGAAACGATGTTGATTAGTGTGTTTGAAAAGCGCATAATGGTAGTATACTATGGTGGAGAAAGTTGATCGAGGATTGAACGAATGCCTGTAACCTCCCTGGTTATTTCGCCGGGCAACCGTTCGGGCAATTGCCGGGTGCGGTTCACCCATATTGCAGATAAGCCGAAACTGGCTGCCCCGGCTACATCCCAGGCATTGGAGGAAAAGTAGGCAATATCTTCTTTCGGCAATTGAAGTTTATCAACTGCCAGCTGGTACACCAGGGGTTCGGGTTTAAACAACCGTATTTCTTCTACCGACAGCACGCTGTCGATGTAATCGTCCATACCGGTGTCGCAAATTGCTGCAAAAAGCATCTCCGGCGAACCGTTAGATAAAATAGCCGTTTTAAATTTTTTCGCTTTAATGGCCTCCAGGCAGGGAATTACCTCCTCGTAACATTCCGGATCGACGTAAGAAGTAAGCAGGGCATCCCGGAACGAATGGTCGTTCATATCGTGGGCCGTTAGCGCGTAATCGAGCGCATCTTTGGTTACCTGCCAAAAACTGACGTAATGCTGCATAATATTTCTCAACCAGGTGTACTCCAGTTGTTTGGTTCGCCACATCCGGATAATGGCATTGGCCTTATCGTACGAATCGATCATATCGGCGTACTGTTGAATGCCGGCTTCCAGGTTTATTAGCGTACCGTAAACATCGAAAACACAGGCTTTTACAGGAGGTAACATAAGCAGTTAATTCATGTGCGACTCAATATCTTCGGGGTCAATAGGAATATCACTCATTAAATCGTGAATGCCATTCTCGGTAATCACCACGTCGTTTTCCAGGCGAATGCCAATTTGTTCATCGGGAATGTAAATGCCGGGTTCTACCGTAAACACCATACCGGGTTCGAAAGGGCGGTGAACACTGCCCACATCGTGCACATCGAGCCCGAGGTGGTGGGAAGTACCGTGCATGAAATATTTCCTGTACAGTGGTTTTTTAGGGTCCTGGGCAGCTACCTCCCCGGCATCGAGCAGCTTCAGTTCAATCAGCTCCTTTTCCATTAACCGGCCTACTTCGGCGTGATATTCCCTAATGGTATTACCAGGACGAAGGAGTTTAAACGCTTCGCGCTGAACCCGCAGAACAGCAGTGTATACAGCCCGCTGGCGGTCGGTGAATTTCCCGTTCACCGGAATGGCCCGGGTCATATCCGATTTATAATTGCCATACTCAGCCCCTACATCCATGAGCAGTAAATCACCATCTTTACACTGCGCCTGGTTATCGATGTAGTGCAGCACGCAGGCGTTGGCACCTGAGGCCACGATGGGCTCATACCCGAAGCCCCGCGAGCGGTTGCGAACAAATTCGTGCAGGTACTCCGCTTCAATTTCGTATTCCCACACGCCGGGCCGGGTGAAACTCATCACGCGGTCGAAGCCCCTGGCGGTAATATTACAGGCATGTTGCAATACGGCAATTTCCAGTTCCGATTTAACCGCCCGCAGTTTGTGCATAATCGGGGCACTGCGTTCGTATTTGTGCAGGGGGTAACGAGATTGGCACTGCTTAATAAAGCGGGCGTCGCGGCTTTCTACTTCCACGCTGGCCCGCAGGTGTTCGTTTGTATTCAGGTATACGTACCCGGCTTCGGCCATAAGTGCATTGAACACCGAATCGAAAGCAGAAAGCCACTGAATATTCTTAATGCCGGAGGCTTCCCGGGCTTCTTCTTTGGTATACTTGTGCCCTTCCCATACGGCGATGTGCTCGTTGGTTTGCTTCAGGAAAAGAATTTCCTGCATTTCCTCGTTTACAAAATCCGGAAAAAGGACCAGGATACTTTCCTCCTGGTCGATACCCGAAAGGTAAAACAGGTCGGAATTCTGGATAAACCGAAGAGTGCCGTCGGCATTGGTAGGCAGCATGTCGTTTGCGTTAAAAACTGCTACAGAACCGGGCTTCAGCTCGCGGCAAAAGGCTTTGCGGTTACGGATAAACAGTTCCTTATCGGGGGCGGTATAACGCATAAATGAAATTTTTTTAGCAGTGGAGGCAGTACCTGTAAATTAGGGACTTGCTCAATGATTTTCTATATTTGTCCGATAAAATTAATGAATTAATTCGCTATTAAAACACACTGGAGCAAGTGCAGTTAACTGGTGAGCCAAGAGCTTGTAGAAATTTTGTTTTTGTTGGCGGAAGTTCAAAGTTTAATTGCTGAACAAGCCAATTTTTGAGGATGTAGTTGACCCTACGGCCAACAAAATTGGTGACGTACAGCGATTAAAGAGAAATTTGCAGCCCAAAGGATAAAGTTCTAACAAGCTTTAAGGGAAAATGGAAGAAAAATTAAGCCTGGCAATACAAAAATCAGGAAGATTAAGTGAGAAATCGCTAAACCTGGTTAAAGAATGTGGAATTAAGTTTAGCAGCAGCGGCAGCGGCCGGCTGAAAACGGTTGGAACTAACTTTCCCATTGAGGTGCTTTTTCTGCGCGACGATGATATTCCCGGTTACGTGGAAGATGGCGTGGCCCAAATTGGTATAGTAGGAGAAAATGTAGCCGTTGAAAAAGGAAAAGCAGTAGAAACGGTAAAACGGCTGGGGTTCTCCAGGTGCCGGTTATCGCTGGCAGTTCCCCGTAACGTGGAGTACCCGGGTGTGAAGTATTTTAGTAACCGGAATATTGCTACTTCCTACCCGAAACTGCTCGGGGATTACTTACAGAAAGAAGGGGTGGTAGCAGAAATTCACGAAATCAGCGGTTCGGTGGAAATTGCTCCCAGCATTGGCCTGGCCGACGGGGTGTGCGACATTGTAAGCTCAGGCAGTACCCTGCTGAGCAACGGGCTGAAAGAAGTAGAAGTGATTTTCAAATCGGAGGCAGTTATGGTTGGTAGCCAGCATCTATCGCCTACCCAGCAACGTTTACTGAATGAACTGCTATTCCGCATCGATGCGGTGCAAAAAGGACACAGCAACCGGTATATTCTGTTAAACGCTCCGAACGAGTCGATCGATACCATTGTTAACCTGCTGCCGGGAATGCGAAGCCCAACGGTACTTCCGCTAGCCAACAAAGGCTGGAGCTCAATTCATTCGGTAGTGAATGAAGATAAATTCTGGGAAGTGATCGACCAGTTAAAAGAGGCCGGGGCTGAAGGCATCCTGGTGGTTCCTGTTGAAAAAATGATTAGTTAAGGTAAAAGGTATACCCTGCAAAAAATAATTTATGAAAATAGTTAAGTACCCGGGCGCAGAAGAGCGCAAAAAATCTCTCGCCCGATCGGCCCAGAAATTTAAGCGTACCCAGGCCATTGTTAAGCCAATTATTAAAAAGGTAAAGCAGAAAGGCGATGTAGCCCTGCTTAAATTCGCCGCCGAGTACGATCACGCTGAACTGGAGCAATTACAGGTTAGCCACAAGGAGATGGAAGCTGCTCCTGCCCAAATTGATGAGTCGCTGAAAAAAGCTATCCAGGTAGCTTACCATAATATTAAAAAATTCCACGATGCCCAGCATACAGACCGCCTGAGTATAGAAACAACTCCCGGCGTAAGGTGCGAGCGCAAAAGCGTTCCTATTCAGAAAGTAGGGCTGTACGTACCGGGCGGTACAGCCCCGCTTTTCTCTTCCGTACTGATGCTGGGAATCCCGGCAAAACTGGCCGGTTGTGAAGAAATTGTAATCTGCACACCGCCAAACCGAAAGGGAAAAGTGCACCCGGCAATACTGTACGCGGCACACCTGGTTGGCATTGATAAAATTTTTAAAGTCGGCGGTGCACAGGCGGTTGCGGCCATGGCTTACGGTACGGAAAGTGTGCCCAAAGTGTACAAAATTTTCGGTCCGGGAAACCAGTACGTAACGGTTGCCAAGCAACTGCTAACCAAAAAAGGAGTAGCTATTGATATGCCGGCAGGCCCTTCCGAGGTAGCCGTATATTCCGACGCCAGCACCCCGGCCGATTTTGTGGCTTCTGATTTACTGTCGCAGGCAGAACACGGGGTAGACAGCCAGGTGATTTTTGTAACTACCGACAAGCAGTACATCAACGAAGTAAACGAAGCGGTATACCGACAGCTCGACGCCCTCCCACGGAAAGATGTCGCCGTAAAAGCGCTTGAAAATAGTGCCGCAATACTGGTTCGTAACCACGAGGAAGCCATCGACCTGCTGAACGAATACGGGGCCGAACACCTGATTATTTCAACGGCAAATGCCCGGGCGGCAGCTGAGGAAATTTTAAATGCCGGTTCAATTTTTATTGGCCCTTATACGCCCGAGGCCGCAGGTGATTATGCTTCGGGAACTAATCATACGTTGCCCACTAACGGGTATGCCCGGGCCTACAGCGGGGTTTCGCTGGATTCTTTTTTCAAAAAAATTACTCTGCAGGAAATTTCTGCCGAGGGCATTCAGCAACTCGGCCCCCACGTGGAAGTAATGGCCGAAGCCGAAGCTTTACGGGCTCACAAAAACGCGGTTAGCCTTCGGCTGGCCTATTTAGAAAAAACGGTAGCTAATTCGGTAGATGTTTGATTTAAAACGTTGGGTAGTACCTCACGTGTGGAACCTGAAAGCCTACTCGTCGGCCCGCGATGAATACTCGGGCAGCAAAGGTACATTTCTCGACGCCAATGAAAATTCTATTGGCACACCGGGAGTTGTTGAAAATAATCCGGCCCCGGCAGCCGGGTTGCTAAATACTCCCTATAACCGGTACCCCGATCCATACCAGCGGCAATTAAAACAACAGATTGCCAGGCTGAAAAAGGTCGACGTCAGTAACATTTTCCTGGGGAATGGCAGCGACGAAGCCATCGACTTAATTATCCGCATGTTCTGCGAATCGGGGAAAGATGAAATAATCATTACCCCGCCAACTTATGGCATGTACAAAGTGAGTGCCGGTATTAACCATACCGGGGTGGTGGAAGTACCGCTAAATGAAGAATACCAACTGGATAAAGCAGGAATCCTCGGTGCCGTATCAGCAACAACCAAAGTGCTTTTTCTGTGTACACCTAATAACCCTACCGGGGTTGAGTTACAAAGAGAAGATGTGCTGGAAATGATACAGTCGTTTCCCGGTGTGGTGGTGGTCGATGAGGCCTACATTGATTTTACCCAAACAGCCAGCCTGATCCACGAACTAAATGCTTTCCCCAACCTGATTGTTATGCAAACCTTCAGTAAAGCCTGGGGTATGGCTAATATCCGGCTGGGAGCAGCCTATGCCACCGAGGAAATAATTCGGCTATTCAATAAGCTGAAACCCCCCTATAACGTGAACGGGCTAACCCAGCGGGCTGCCATGGAGGTACTGGCCCATGAAGATCAGATGCAGGCAATGCTGCACGTGCTGAAAGAGGAAAAGCAACGGTTAGAAGAAGCGTTAAAAAGTATTCCGCAAGTACAGAAAATTCTGCCATCATCCGCTAATTTTGTACTTATCCGTACCGAAGAAGGGCAAGAGCTCTTCAACTACCTTATTCATCAACAGGTAATTGTTCGTTACCGACCCGACGTCGTTCATTACAAAGACTGCCTGCGCATTACGGTTGGAAAGAAAGAGGAGAATGATTCACTGCTGAATCAGATTAGAATATTTTACGAGAGTAAACAGCCTTATGCTTAAAAAAGCATTATTTATTGATCGCGACGGTACAATTATCATTGAGCCGGAAGATAAGCAAATCGACTCTCTTCAGAAACTGGAGTTTGTTCCGGGAGTAATCAGTAACCTGCGCAAAATAGTGGAGGAAACCGATTACGAACTGGTGATGGTAACCAACCAGGATGGGCTGGGAACGTCTTCTTTTCCTGAAGAAACATTCTGGCCCGCCCACGAAAAAATGATGAAAATCCTGGCTAACGAGGGAATACTGTTTGCCGCAGTGCACATCGACCGGTCGTTTGCCCACGAAAACGCCTCTACCCGCAAGCCGGGAACAGCCATGTTAACCAGCTACATGGAAGGAGAATACGACCTGGCAAATTCCTGGGTTATCGGCGACCGCCTAAGCGATGTGGCCCTGGCACAAAACCTGGGAGCCCGTTCAGTGTACTTCAACCCGGAAATATCGAGCCAGGCTACACTCAGCACCTTTAACTGGGATGATATTTACGAGCATCTTCAGCTACCGCCCCGTGCGGCTACCGTAAGACGGATAACCAGCGAAACAAACATATCAATATCGCTGAACCTGGATGGCAGCGGTAAAACCCAGGTTAATACCGGGTTGGGTTTTTTCGACCATATGCTTGCTCAACTGGGTAAACATGGCCATATTGACTTGTTCATCCAGGTAGAGGGCGATTTACACATCGATGAACACCACACAATCGAAGATACAGCGCTTGCCCTGGGAGAAGCTTTCGCCAAAGCACTGAAAGATAAACGTGGCATGCAGCGTTACGGATTTCTGCTTCCTATGGATGAAGCGCTGGCCCGGGTAGCAGTAGACTTCGGAGGCAGGCCCTGGCTGGTTTGGAATGCCCGGTTTAACCGGGAGAAGATTGGCGACATGCCAACCGAAATGTTTCACCACTTTTTCAAGTCATTTAGCGATACCGCAAAATGTAACCTGAATATCTCCGTTACTGGAGATAATGAACACCACAAAATTGAAAGCATTTTCAAAGCTTTCGCCCAGGCCATTAAAATGGCTAAACAACGGAATATTAAATTTTTGGATAACCTGCCCAGCACAAAAGGTGCCCTGTAATAAAAACCTGCTCATGTAGGTTTTAACACAACAGGCAGAAAATCCGTTACTACTTGAATTATTCAGGCATCATCAACTAAACCGCTTGTGTTATGCAATACTTTTTAATCGTTCTATCATTTTTCAGTTTATCTATAACCGCTTCGTGGGCCCAGCAAACGCTTAGCGAACAGTTCTATCAGCTAAAGGAAGAATCGAACAACTACCAGGAATACGAAGTAATTCCGCGTACTGAACTGGATGCCTTCTGGTCGGTAGTGGAAGATTCCCTGCAAAAGCAACGCAACGGGATTACCCAGCGACAGGCTACCATCCAGAACCAGGAAGCCCGCATCGATACGCTGGAGCAAACCCTGCAAACCCGTGATGAAGAACTTGCTGAGAGTGAATACAACAGCTCCCGGCTTAATGTACTGGGTATACCCGTGCAGAAAAATTCGTACGTTGTATTTTCTTTTGCACTGTACACAGGGTTACTGGTTTTCGGCTTGATTTTCCTGTTTCGGTACAGGCGAAG
>CAZIWJ010000183.1:0-7389 GCA_964542855.1 uncultured Roseivirgaceae bacterium | reverse complement strand
AATAGAAAAAGTGGCCAAGAGTGGGGATCCCCACTCTTGGCCACTTTTTCTATTCTGCTTATTCTTTTTTCTACAGATTCAAGGTCTTTCAGTTGCAGTTCTGTATCAATGACTTCTTTGTCGGCTACCGGGTTTATCTTTCCGGAAACGTGTACAACATTATCATCGCTGAAACATCTTATTACGTGAATAATAGCATCCACTTCCCGGATGTTTGCCAGAAACTTATTTCCCAGCCCCTCTCCTTTACTAGCTCCTTTTACCAAACCAGCAATATCAACAAACTCTATCGTTGTAGGTACTACCTTTTCTGGGGTTACCAGCCTTTCCAGGATATTCAGCCTGGAATCGGGTACGTTTACAATACCTACATTTGGTTCTATCGTACAAAATGGAAAATTAGCTGCTTCTGCTTCTGCGCTCGATAATGCATTAAACAAGGTAGATTTACCTACGTTGGGTAAGCCTACAATTCCGCATTTTAATGACATGTTATTGGATTTCCTGGTTGAAATTTCTACTTACAACTAAAGCGTTTCCCTAACACCGGGTTTAAATATGTGGTAGGCATTATACCCTTTATATAACTCTGATAATACCACCCGTAGCACGGTGTAAATAGGGATTGCACAAATCATTCCTATGATGCCCGCTAAAGTTGCACCTACAAATATAATGACAAATATTTCAAGGGGATGAGCTTTTACACTCTTTGAAAATATTACTGGCTGTAGCAACACATTGTCCGTAACCTGTACGATAGAAAAAACCAGTATCACCTTAGTTGCAAAAAACAGGAATTCCTGGGCAGTAATATCGCCGAATTCCAAAGTTGAAAATCCTACAATTAGCCCGAAAGAAGCACCTAGAATAGGACCTGCGTAAGGAATGATATTCGCAACTGCGGCAAATACAGCTATTGTAATGGCATAACGTACCCCAAGAATCGACAGCCCGAGTGAAGCCAGGCAAAAAATTGAAAACATTTGAAGCAGTAGCCCTAAAAGGTAATTAGAAAGCAACGTTTCTATTTTATAGATTGCCGAAATCGATACTTCAAAGTACTGATTGGGTATTAGCCGGATAAATTGTTTTCTCAGTATCCCCTTTTCCAGCAGTAGCACAAATGTTATAAAAAAAATTGCCAGCAGGCTCACGAAAAAATTACCCGTAAAACTTAGTAAGCTGTTTACGATCTCCTGAATGTTTGTAGCATTAAAGAAACTGGTAATGCTGTTTCTTACACTTTTAACAATGAACCCGGGCTCTTTATCAGAGAGTTCATATTCTATCATCAGGCTTTCGATTTGGCTGAGCGTTGGTACTATTTTCTGGTATACGTACTCATAATCAATATTTTCTATCGTATTCACCTGGTCGGTAATGAGCGGTACAAAAAGTAACACAAACAACACGACGAAGAATATCAGGATGGCAAATGAAAATATTACTGCAATAAATCGGGGAATATGCTGACCAAAGATCTGTAACTGGTACAGGTAAGAAACCAGTGGCGATAGAATTGTAGAAAGGACGATTGAAATGGCGAAGTATGCCAGTATATTGGAAAATACCCAGGAGAGGAAGATTAATATACTAAAAATTAGAATGGCATTGAGTATGTTCCTACTCATCTAAAGATGCGATATTACCCCGGTTAACAACAGTGCAATGATTGTGATTAATTTTTTGTAATCCAGCAATCGGAACAGGTAAATGTAGTCAGCTTAGCTGGTTTACCTGGAAAGAACAACTCGTAACAGTTAATCCCAACTTAACTCGTCATCAACCTGAGATTTTTTTTCAGTGCCGTTTTCGTATTGAGTAAAGTCATATTCTGGCATTAGCTCTTCTTTAATATGATCTACCGTTTCCTGCAATGCCATAACGAATTTGTTAAAATCTTCCTTGTATAGAAAGATTTTATGCTTTTCGTAGAAGAAGCCATCATCTTTATATCTTCTTCTGCTTTCAGTGATGGTTAAATAGTAATCGTTAGAGCGGGTTGACTTTACATCAAAAAAGTAGGTTCGTTTGCCTGCTCTCACACGTTGTGAAAAAATCTCTGCTCTCTCCTTTTGACTATTCTCTTCCACGATACCTGTAATTTTTACTTCACAAAAAACAACCACCGAACGAGTTCAGCAGTGCTATTTTTTTATTAGATGATTAAATATAGTACAAAATTTAATTCAAACACAAATTGATTTTGAAATTATAGAAAACAATAAGTATAAGCAGGAGGTTAAATTATTAGTAAAATACAAATGTTTTTACGTGCTAAAAACTGCTCTTTTTATACCCTAATCTCCTTTAATTTACGTTACCTTGTTTTTTACTTTACTGTATTTTTTCTCTTCTCACCCACATTAACCACTACAAACGGTTTACCAATTTACCTGGCTATGAGTAACTCCAATTTACCCGATCATGAGCTGATTCTCCGCACAATTGATCTTGATGATTATGAAGACATTAAGGAAATGATGGCTATCGTTTATGCGCACGCTGGCGGAGCCTGGACTAAACAGGAAATCACTGCGCTGATTAATAACTTCCCTAACGGCCAAATATGTATCGAGGATAAAGGTAAGGTGGTTGCAGTTGCTCTTGCTATTGTTATAGATTACAACAAATATGGCGATAAGCACACTTACGACCAGGTAACAGCTAAGGGTAAATTTTCTACTCATAATGACGACGGGGATACCCTTTACGGCATTGACTTGTTTGTTCATCCCGATTACCAGGGGATGCGCCTCGGACGCCGTTTGTACGACGCACGAAAAGAACTGTGCGAAAACCTTAACCTCCGGGCAATTATTGCTGGTGGTCGAATTCCAGGCTACCGCGACCATGCCCATCGGATGACTCCCAAGCAGTACATCGAGGAAGTTAAACACAAAGAAATTTACGATCGGGTATTGAGCTTTCAGCTGGCTAATGATTTTCACGTACGAAAGGTAATTAAAGGCTACATGCCCGATGATACCGATTCGCAAGCTTACGCAACATTACTGGAATGGATTAACATCTATTACGAAGACAACGAGCAACTTATCGGCGGATCTAAATCGGTCGTTCGTGTAGGAGCTGTACAGTGGTTAATGCGCCGGATTACTTCCATCGAGGATTTACTGCAGCAAGTTGAGTTCTTTGTTGATACGGTTTCTGGCTATAATGCCGACTTTGTTGTGTTTCCTGAATTCTTTAATGCTCCGCTTATGGCATTGTTTAAAGATGTCGACGACTCTGCTGATGCAGTGCGTAAGCTGGCTGACTATACTGATCGATTGAAAGAGGAAATGCTAAAGATGGCTCTTACGTACAACATTAACATTGTTGCAGGATCTATGCCTATCTACGATGATCATGCCCTGTACAACGTTAGTTTTCTGTGTCACCGGAATGGAAAGCTCGACTCTCAGAAAAAACTGCACATCACTCCCGACGAAGAGAGCTACTGGGGCCTCAGGGGAGGAGACAAAGTGAGCGTATTTGATACTGACGCCGGAAGGGTAGGTATACTGATTTGCTACGACGTGGAGTTCCCTGAAATTTGCCGGATTCTTGCCGACCAGAAGGTGGATATCCTTTTCGTGCCTTACTGGACCGACACTAAAAATGCTTATCTGCGTGTTCGCCGTTGCGCACAGGCCAGAGCCATAGAAAACGAGTGCTACGTGGTAATTACGGGCAGTGTCGGGAACCTTCCGCGAGTTGATAATATGGATATCCAGTATTCGCAGTCAGCCGTCTTTTCTCCTTCCGACTTTTCATTTCCACACGATGCAGTTGTGGCAGAAGCAACTCCTAATACAGAAACTACCCTGGTTACTGACCTGGATTTGGACTTACTCAAAAAGATACATACCCAGGGAAGCGTAAGAAACCTGCAACAACGCAGAACTGATCTTTACGCTGTTCATTATATCACTAAAAAGGTAACCAGTGAATCATCTAATGGTAAAGCCAGCCAACAAACAAACACTTCAAAGCCGGTATCTTAACTGTTGAGTACTTCAATGTAATTTTCTCCGGCCGGAAATTCCCAGAGTTTAGGCACTGTAGAATATCCTGGAGTGGTTACCGGTATGGAAGTATTTAATTTCTTTTTACTTACCACAGCGCTTACATGATCAGACGACGTTGCCAGCATTGTATACATTTCATCTTCATTATTGTAAACGCTGTAATTTAATGTTGCAATTGGAGAAATAACCTCTTCATTGTTCCTGATTACCAGGAAACCACTGTCGTAATGATGTTCACGGTTTACAAGAAGTAATGACTTGTTGTAATCGTAGTGGTTGGTATAACGATGATTCTTTTGCACTTCCCTGAAATTATCCAGTGCTTCAATGAAGAACTGAAAGTTAAAATTTTCAGGTACCAGTAATTTTCCGATATTCTGTCGGGCCAGCCCATAATAATTGAAAATATCTCTGCCTGTTGCTTGTATTTCCTCTACGGTGTAATCATTCGATATTATTCCAACTGCACGTTTCTCTTTGCGCAGCAGTAACTTTTTATCGGCCAGGTACTTGTTATAGTAAGCTTCATTTTTGTCATTAACTGTAGCTACCAGCGCATCTACGTCTTTTAATTGATCGGAAGGAAAAATTAATTGCTTAAAATCGGGTTCAATTTCAGAAAATAGCTCCAATAAATAGGTAGTGAGGTATTTATCTTGCTCATGCAGCTTAACCCGGCACTTGTAGCCCGACATAACCAGTGCAATGATATCTTGAATACCCTCAGCTGGTATCCTTGCGTCTAGAACAATGCCTACAACTACATTTTTGGGTGAAGTATCGTACTTGTTTGCGTATTCTTCCAGCTTTTCAATGTTCAGAAACGAATCTGCAATATGATTGAGCCGGTGAAGAACTGTATCTTCTGTAAACCAGTTGTTATGTCTTTTTGCCCACTTAGCCGTAAGTGAAAGTTCTTCCCTGCCGGTTTTTTTTATGATATTACCTACAACAGCCAGTGCTTTTATCTTATCTTTAGTTTGTATCATGAAATGGTACTAGATTTAGGCGAACATAATCCCTTGATAGTTCGTTAATAAACTATGTTTTTTTGTACGACATTAAATAGTTTTTTTTATGGCAATAATGATCACTGATGAATGCATTAATTGTGGTGCTTGTGAACCAGAGTGCCCCAATACTGCTATATACGAAGGTGGCGTTGAATGGTCGTATGCGGATGGAACCGATTTAAAAACCGTTCAACTTGAAGATGGTACCGTTATCAATGCTGACGAACCACAAGAACCTGTTTCTGATGAGTTTTATTATATAGTTACTAGTAAATGTACGGAATGCACTGGTTTTCACGAAGAACCACAATGCGCTGTAGTTTGTCCCGTCGATTGCTGTGTGCCTGATCCCGATAACGAGGAAAATGAAGAGGAACTGAAGGGCAAAAAAGAGTGGATGCACGTATAATGTAATGTCTATTTATATCTTTAAAGTTTTCAGCGAGCAACTCATATGCATTATTATGAGTTGCTTTTTTTATTTCATTCGGGCTCGTTTCGTTAGGTAGGTTCGCAATACCTTCTCGTAGCCATCATTGATATCTGCCTCTATAAAGTCAATTTTCGACTGCCCACACTTTATCTTCAGTTCGTGGTAGTACTTTTTCATTTCTTCCTGGTACTTTTCTTTAACTTCTGAAGGGTTTAATCGTAGCTTTTCCCCTTTTTCCATATCTATAAACTCATAGGGCCTTTCCTCGAAATCAAAATTCAATTCAGTTTTCTGATCAGTGGTGTGGAAGAGCAATACCTCGTGCTTATTATGTTTAAGGTGTTGTAAGGAGGAGAAGATCTGGTTGCTCTCCTGTTGATTCTCGAACATATCAGAGAATATAATAACCAGCGAACGTCTGGGAATCTGATCCGCTACCTGGTGGAGAACTTCAGCAACCGAGGATTTACGCTGCCTGGGCGCATCTTCCAGTAATTTCTGAAACTGCGCGAATAGAGAATTCAAGTGCGTACTGGTTGATCTTACCTGGGTAATCTGCTCTATTTGTTCCGAGAAGGTGCAAAGCCCAACTGCATCCCGCTGCTTTTGTAGTAAATAAGCCAAAGCAGCAGAAACCATAATGCTGAAAGTAATCTTTCCCTTATTTTCTCTTGGATAGTACATGCTGGAGGAATTATCCAGTATAATCATGCATCTCAGGTTAGTCTCTTCTTCGTACCGTTTGGTAAATAAGCGATCAGTGCGAGCATATACCTTCCAGTCGATGTGTCGGGTACTTTCTCCCGTATTGTAAAGTCTGTGTTCTGCAAACTCTACGGAAAAGCCATGGTAAGGCGATTTGTGTAAACCGGTTATAAAACCTTCAACAAGTTGTTTCGCAAGGATCTCAATGTTACCAAACTCTCTTACTTCATTCAGATTCATAAAAATGTATTTGATCTATAATTTACTGAATTAACCAGAGAATTGTTTGTTTGGAGCCCTTTCAATTGCATTAAATGTTAGTCATACCCTTTACCGTACCAGTATCGGGGCATCTTTTACATTTACATGGTTTCTAATGAGAGTTCTTTCGAAAAGTTTTGTGAAAGTGAAATAATGTAGGCAGAAACAAAGCTTTGAAGATAGCTAAAGAAAGGCATAAAGGGAAAAAAAAAGGCCCCGCGGGATTAACCAGGGGGCCTGGGGATGATTACCTGGCGACGACCTACTCTCCCACGAAGGTAGTACCATCGGCGCTGCCGGGCTTAACTGCTCTGTTCGGAATGGGAAGAGGTGTTCACCGGCGCAACAGTCACCATGGATATTTTGAATGTGATGAAGTTGACGAGCAAGGGAGGAAGTAAGTGATGGGGAAAACAACCGTTACTGTAGAGTATTCAAGACACTCACTACAAAGGGTTATGATGGAATATACTGGAAGATCATTCCAGGCTGGACGCATCCAGCAGTCAGGCGGGTAATCACTTTCGTTAAGTTTTTCAGCGGGGTAATCAACGCAAGGGGTTTTGCAACACCCTGGTTGTAATTATACTCGTGCTTATTTACTTTATTGAAAGGGAGTACGGCCTGGAAGAAGCATACGGGTAATTAGTATGGCTCGGCTCGGGTATTTCTATCCTTCGACCTGCCACCTATCAACGTCCTCATCTCGGACGGCCCTTAAAGGAAGCCTCATCTTGAGGGGGGTTTCGTGCTTAGATGCTTTCAGCGCTTATCCCTGCCGAACATAGCTACACTGCGATGCACCTGGCGGTACAACAGTTACACCAGCGGTTCGTCCAACCCGGTCCTCTCGTACTAAGGTCAGATCCTCTCAAGCTTCCTACGCCCGCAACAGATAGGGACCGAACTGTCTCACGACGTTCTGAACCCAGCTCGCGTGCCA
>CAZIWJ010000182.1:0-7421 GCA_964542855.1 uncultured Roseivirgaceae bacterium | reverse complement strand
GTTATTGAACTGAAAAGCTCCCGGAAGCAAGTTACTACTGAAGTTTCGGTTGCTTTTCCTGTTTGTAGCGGTAAGTTGCCAACGTCACGCCCAGTACAATGATACCCAGTATTGCCCATACATAAACTGGTGTGCCCCTTTCAATTTGTAAAGGTTCTTTGTCGCCGATTAATACCAGGCCCGACCAAAAGTAAGGATGGGTAAATACTTTTTCATCGGCCAGGAAAGCGAGCCTGGCTTCTTTCAGGGCCTCATCCTTAGGTTTCCCTTCGGCCAGCTTTTGGCTGAACAATTCCACCAAACGGGCCGTAGTAAGGTTATTTACTTTCCACAAAGTCATGGCCACGTTATTACAGCCTGCGTAGTTGAAAGCACGCGCCAGGCTAATGATCCCCTCGCCCCTGATCAGCTTCCCCCGACCGGTTTCGCAGGCACTCAGTATGGCCATTTCGGAGTCCATCTGCATATTATACAGTTCGTAAGTATGCAGGAAACCATCTTCACCTGCTGATGAAGTGCTTAATCTGAACCCGGATTGCTGGGCGTTTTCACTGAGGCGGGTATGGGTGGCCAGGTGGACGATATAACTGTTTACAGCATGCTTTTTAAACTCGCTTTCCGTAGCATTATCGCCCATGAAGCGGGTACCACCAAAATTGTTGTATAAAGCTTCTACCTCCCGGTTATTAAAAAGCAGTTTATCCGTGCCTTTAAAATCGGGGGCAAAGCCGGCGTAATTCAGCTTTACACTGGTGCTGGTACTTCTTTGCTGTTCTAGCATCAGGCTTACCGAGTACTGCCTCCTTACCGCGTATTTTTTAAACAGGTAAGGTAAACCTGCGTAATCGACCCGTGTATTTTGTTCAGGCTCCTTGTTGATCAGGATATGTAGAGGCAGGTACCCTAACCGGCCATCGGGAATAATGACCAGGCGGTTTCCGGTGAAATTATCGAGAGGTTGCCCGAACAGCGCCCGGTAAATACCCAGTGCATTATCTGAAAATTTTTGAAAGGCTGTAAGTCGTTTTCCCTGTCGGTTAACCGTTTTTTCATCACTTAGCGCATTAGTTAAATAAGCAACCTGTTGCTGCAATTCAGGCGTATTGGGTACCCGGGTAAAAGCAATATCATTGGCCTGCAAGGCGATCCGGTACCAGTAATCATCGCCGGCGAAGAAGGAAATAATCATTTCATTTCCACTCATTTGCTCCTGAACCATTTTAGCCTCGGGAACCGCACTGCTGTACTTGAACTGGAAATACCGGGGAAAATCCTGCTCCAGTTTGCTGATGAATGACTCGTAGCTTTGTTTGGCTAGCAATAACTGGCGGGTAATGGCTGCCGACTCTTCCGACGACCGGGCTTCGGTTAATGAAGTTTTCAGGTAAGCAACCTGGCCTTTCAGTTGCTTTTCTTCCTCCTGTAAAGACTCGGGAATACCGGCAAATTTCTTGGCTTTGGAATTCAGCACAGCATCACGAAGAATACTGCCTTTGCTTCGTTCCATAAATTGAAATGCCTGACCAAGGTATTTTTGCTGCCCGGTTTCCTGAAATAATTGCCATACTGTAAACAGCGACTCTTCATAAAGCTGCACCGATTGTTCAGCCAGTAATTGTTTGGCACTGGCGTTGGTGTAACTTACCCGAAGGTTATCAGCCCAATCCATAGCCGTATTTATTTCTTCCAACAGTAAAGACAAATCACCGTTATCCTGAAGGGTCTGATTGATGCGTGCCTCAATATCGACCAGTAACATTTCCCAGCCGGTTAGTGGCACCAGCAGGCTGTCGTATTCCGGGATGCCTTCATTGCCCGAATTAGTAGAAAGGGCCGAAAATCCCTGTTGAATAGTTTTCCGGGCAGGCAGCCATTCACCTTGTTTAAGTTGAGCCCTTGCTATGCCCAGCAATACTTGTCCTCCACTTAATGAATTTCGGCCAAAGGTTTCTTCTATTCGTGCCAAACTGGCCCGGTAACGGGCCAAAGCTTCCAGGGGTTTATCCCGGGCCATTGAAATATCGGCCGATATTTTCAGGGTCTCAAAATCGGGCTTACCACTGGCATTAAGTTGCTGGCTTTGATTCAGGTAATCGAGGGCAATAGCGTATTCTTCCTGATCGCGATACAGGTTTACCAGGCGCTCCAGGGTTTGCCGCACGGCATTTACTGCCGATTGCCGGTACCGCTCCGATTGGAAATCGTTTTGCTCCAGGTTAGCTTGTTGTATGCGCAACGAACGGTTTAGGAAGCGCTGAGATGAATCGTACTGCTGAAGTTTTTGGTAGCATTCCCCCATCTGGCTCAGACGGATAGAACGGTAAAACTGTTGGCTATTAATCTGTTCGTAAAAAGACTCATCACCGGGTAGCCAGCTTAAAGAGGTTTGGAAAAATTCCAGCGCCTGTTCGTAGTCACCACTGGATAAATAGCCGAAAGCAACTTGCTGGTAAGTTAATGATATGTTGTAAGCATCCTGGGGAGGAGTAGACTGCGGACTTTTAGTGGGTTCAAATGAACGGGAGAAGTATTCTTCCGCCGTCGAGTAATCGCCCAGGTTACTGTAGTAATACCCGTAATAATAATTCAGCTCATAAGCTAACCCGCTATTTTCTACAAGCCTTTTCAAACAACTATCGGACAGTATAGCCCGGGCACTATCGAGAAACTGTTTATATTGAGATAGGCTGTAAGAATAAATGGTGGGAAAAATCCTCTTCTGAGCGTATTCGTCCCAGGTAAACCTAAGGTAGGATGAAACAGAGTCGGGTGGTGTCTTCTCAACACGTCCTGAACATATCAGCCTGGTAATTCCCTTTAAATCAGCATGCTGAACATGGTTATTTAACTGGTTTTTTATGCTGTCAGGTACAACCATAGCTCTTACGGCTACACTTGTAGTTAACAGAAAAAAGCCCGTGAAACACAGGCTTTTCCATTTTTTTAAAATGTAAACGCTCACGGTAGTTTGTTCTTCAGCAATAATAGTAGTAGTACTGAATATTACTAATTTACCGCGAAGGGAACAAATGAGGGAAGGCTTATCCAGCGATAACTTGTACGCTAAGCTTCGTTTCCTGCGGGTTTTCTTTCAGGTCGTAGTAAGTACAAACAATAGTTAGCACACCGCCGTTCTCGATTTCCAGTTCTGCAGCTTTAAAGCCTGCTGCTGTTATTCCGGCTTCTTCCACAAATTCCTGGCTAGCCAGGGCGCCTACCAGCTTTCCTTCATAGTATACATCGGCAGATTCTATAGCAAATCCCTTTACACCAATGGCCTGGTTTTCGAGTAAAGCCGCCAGGTTAAGGCCGTTACTTTCTATAAAGCAGGGTTTTATGCCAAAATTAACCTGCTGAAAACCAGATCTTTCTCGCTCAGGAATACATCGGCCAGGTCTTGGCAAAGGCTTTGGGTAGTAACCCACCAGGCCAACCGGGTCTTTTACCTCGGGCAGGTAATCGAAATCGTAGCAGGCTGTTTCCGTGCAGGTACCCGGTTCTTCAGTTTCTGAGTATTGTATTTCAGCTTTCTTTTTGGTTAGGCCGGCAAATTCTTCTTCCTGGCAGGCAGAGAATAGAATGACAAGAGAAAAGAAAAAAGTGGTAAATAGAGTAGTTTTCATAGTACGTGTTGCATTATTTTTATACAATAGTAAACAATTTAAGGAAGTTTCACTAATGGGTAAGAAACTAATTTAAAAATGTAACCTCCCGACAATTTTTTTAATTTCACCTTTTAATCGTGTTAAAATAAGTAAGATCAATGAAAAACTTAGCTTTTTTCAACTGTAACCTGCTACCTTACAATTCATGAAGCCACAAATTGCCCGAACCGTACTGCAATTCATTAAGGAAGGTGATAACAGTAATGCCATTCGGCTCATTTACCTGCACCTGCGTCGTTTTCAGTATAAATTACAATACCAGTACCGGTTATCGGAACACGATGCCGAAGCTGCTTTCGATGATGCCATCCTGGCGTTAATTAAAAATGTAAAGAGCGGGCGGTACGAAGAAAAAGGGGCAAACCTTAGCACTTATTTTTACGAGGTTTTTCGCAATAAGTGCATTGACCTTTCCCGAAAGCAAACGAACTATGAGCAGAAACTGGCATTTGAAATGCCCGAGTGGATCCCGGAAAAGGTACAGTCTCGCTTAGAACTTGATGAGGAAAAAAATACACTGATGAGTTATGTTAAGCAAATGAAGGGACGGAACTGCACGGAATTACTCATTGATTTCTACTACAACAAGTTTGCCGTTGAGGCCTTGTGTGAGAAATACGGTTACAAGAATGAAAACACGGTAACCAGTAAGAAAAATGATTGTATGAAAGAGCTAAAGTCGATTATTAAAGCTCATAGCCTAACTTGAACCAATGAATACGGATTCCCAAAACCTATACGACCAATACTTGGATCGGGAGCTTTCTGAACAAAAGCAACTGGAGTTTGAAGAGCAATTACTGCAGCATGATGAAATGCTGAAGGATTTTAACGCCTACGTTAAAGCCCGTGCCGTACTGGTGGAAGAAGGCGACCAGCGCCTGAAAGAAGAAATTGCGGCCATCAGGGCTACCATTCCAAGAGAAGAAGAAAAAGAAACTCGCATTCTGGGGTTACGGCCCATGCTGGCAGCAGCTTCGGTAATTCTGGCCTTCATCATCGGGTTTGTGGTTTACCAACAGTTAAGGTTACCCACAAATGAAACCCTGTATGCTACTTACTTCGATCCGGATGATGTTTACGCCATGCAGGTAAATTCTTCAGAAGAGGCTAACCAGCAATTCGAACGGGCAATGTCGCTTTACCAAATCGGAGAACTGGATGAAGCCATACGTATTCTGGAATCCTTCCTTGAAAACCCCGGTGAGCTGGATAAGAAACGAATCGATCAGTTGCACTTGTACGCCGGGTTAATTTACCTGCAGAACCGCGAACTGGAATATGCCCTTACCCAGTTCGGTCAGGTAGCACGCTACAACGAGGGGATAATAAACGAAGGGGTTTTTGCCGACTGGTATACAGCTCTTACCTATTTACGCATGGAGGAATCGGAAAAAGCCCTGGAAAAGCTAAGCAATATCTGCGTAAATGAAGGGTACTACAGTGAAGAAGCCTGTGAACTGGCCGGAAAGATCGATTAGTAGTCCGGGCTGAAAAAAATTAAAGACAGGAAATGCACGCTAATAATTATAAACTTCAACAAGTTTCTGTTGCATTATGTACACAATTCAATGGAAACAGCAGGAAAACTACTCTGAAACATAACCATTAAATTATTAAACATGGCGACAACCGGGTTAGCGTTTTAACTGTGGCTGTCTTCATTTTCACACAAGCAGATCTTTTTGTACTCCACAAATCTAACTTATGGGTAGGCGATAAATTTTTCTTATCTAACCCTGTACCTTTCATTATTTACTTTATGGGGTTATCGGTAAATCTTCTAAATAGTTACTTTCTGCAAGCAAGAATCCTCCAGTACACATTGTAAAAGCTGAAACAGCTTATAAATATACTTCAAATAGATATTTTTTGCCTTCGCTAGTTTGGAAACAGGCTTCGGTCGTTGCTTTTCTTAACGCGATGAAATGTTTTTACAGAACAACCGGCCGGTTTACCTGCTCAATTGAAGAAATTACTATTCCGCCCGTTAGATATTGCCCATTGCATGTTGCCCATTACAAATGACCACCCGTTCATTAGAATTTTCCTGGTTTTTGTGGGTAATGCATTTGTGGGTATACAGGAGAACAGAAACGCCTGGCCCGGTTGCCTGCACTAGAAAATGTACTCCACGGTAAGGCGGGCGTTAATTCCCGTGTCGTCGGCGTAATAGCGAAATGAATCAGTGTAATTACGGTACTGGTTATTCAGCAGGTTCATACCCTGTAAACTAAAATAAAACGAATTGATTTCAGCCTGTATACCCGCTTTAACCAGCAGGTAATCACTGGGAACGGGTGCAAAATCAAAAATTTCTCCCCCAGTATCTAAAGGATCATTAAATGCCCGGGGTGGTATAACCGGTACCGGTTGCCAGGAGCGGGCCGTATACTGCCCCCCTAGCGAAAAGGTAAGGTTATTCCACGCCCTGAATGCCGGAATAGTGTACTGCGCGGTATAGCGCAGGTTGGCGGGTGGAATACTCACGAAGTTACTTTGCCGGTTTAGGTTCCGGGCGTACACCCACGATGCGCTGACTTTTGATGAAATTCGCAACGTGTGGAGTAGCATCATATCCAGGTCGGCCCCGGCGTACAGCGCATCGTCCTGGTCGTACGTAAAGGCAGGAAAAGCACCGCGCACCGTTTGCCGTACCCCGGTAGGCCGGGTGTAGATGTAATTGGCAATGTAATTCATATAAGCTGTTGCTTCGAATTGAAACTGGTCGGTATTGTAGCTGTACGTATTAATCCACTTCCAACCCATTTCTGCGGGTATTACCCGGTCGTTCTGGTTCAGGATGCCGGTTCCGGAAGAAGCGTTTTCGTTGGTCTGCGACACCCGCCATAACCCGTCTTCTATCACGTTTTCCCGCCGGCCAAAACTGTATAATTCAGCTACATTGGGCGGGCGCCAGGCGCTTCCAACATTGGAACGAAACGACTGGTCTTCACCCCATACTTTCACAATGCCCAGGGTAGCGGTGAGGCTCTGGTAATTCAGCTGGTTTCGGAATATACTATTATCGATTGCCCGGCCAGCCACCGACAGTTGCTGAACATCGTAACGCATGCCTATTTCCAGTTTCAGGTTGCTGAAACTGGTCGATTCAATGAAGTAAACTCCGGCCTGCTGCAAATAGTAGTTGGGAATAAAAGGCAGTGTATTCGTACCCGGAATATTGTCGTTATTCCGAACAAGCCCCTGGAAACCGATTCGTCCCGACCAGCGGTTCCAGTCGGGGTGCTCCCAGTCAGCATCGAGCGTATGGCTCATGAGTTGCAGGTTAATAGCCGGCCGCTTATTCAGCGTGCCCCGGCGCACATCGAATTCTTTTCGCCGATTTCGCTGGAAAGCATATTGAATGCGAAAGGTTTGCGAATCGAGGGTAAGCTTGCCACTGGCCTCAAACAAATCGTGGGTAACTTCCTGACGAGGATTGCTAATACCGTAGGTAAAAGGGCGGGTAGGTTCAGGCACCTCGGACTGCAAGGCATTTGATAAATCCTGTAGGTTTCCGTTTATGCTTCCCCTGAGCAAACCAAGGTTCTGGTAGAAGCGGCTGTAATTGGCCGTCCAGTCGGTTTTACCGGCATGGGCCCGGATGCCGGTAGCTACGCTGTATTCTTCCTTACCAGTGTTGGTTAGCAAGTAGCCGGGTGCCCGACGGTCGCCGTACTTGCCGTAGCTGCCCTGGGTGGTTACAGCAATTTTGTGGAAGCCTTTCCTGAGTTGAAACGTACCTTCCCCTCC
>CAZIWJ010000181.1:0-7510 GCA_964542855.1 uncultured Roseivirgaceae bacterium | reverse complement strand
GTCAATTTCAAACTGAACCAGTTCAATAAATTCCTGAACCCGGTTGGCTACTTCACTTTTAGAAAGCCCAACCAGGCGTTCGGTACCGAATTTTTCCACGCAGAAAGAAGCCATGGCAGAACCGTAAATAACGGCCCGCTTCATGTTCTCGAACGAAAAATCGTCTGTTGCTGCCAGGTAACCGATAAAACCGCCAGCAAAGGTATCACCTGCACCGGTAGGGTCGAAAACATCTTCCAGTGGTAAGGCCGGGGCGAAGAACACATGATTTTCACTGAACAGCAGGGCGCCGTGTTCGCCTTTCTTAATAATAAGGGTTTTAGGCCCCATATCCAGGATAGACCGGGCAGCTTTCACCAGCGAGTATTCCCCGGAAAGTTCGCGAGCTTCTTCGTCGTTAATAGACAGTACATCAACCATGGTTAGCGTTTTTCGCAATTCCGGCAGGAACTGGGGTGTCATCCAGAAATTCATGGTATCCATGGCAATTAATTTGGGGCGGTTATGCATCCGTTCAATAACCTGTTGTTGAACCATGGGTGTAAGGTTACCCAACATCAGGTATTGGGCATCCTGATAATTAGAGGGAATGTGCGGATTAAAGTCGGCCAGAACGTTTAGTTGGGTATCGAGAGTATCGCGCGAATTTAGGTCGTTATGGTACTTACCTGCCCAGTAGAAAGACTTTTCACCTTCTTTAATCTGGAGCCCGTCGATGTTTACTCCCTGACTTTTAAAAGTGTCGATGTTTTGCTGGGGAAAATCTTCCCCTACCACACCAACTAGGTTTACGTGCTTGGAAAAATACGCAGCAGACAGGGAGATGTACGTGCCAGATCCTCCGACAACTTTTCCACTTTTGCCAAAAGGCGTTTCAATGTCATCAAAAGCAACAGTACCTACAGTTAATAAGCTCATAGAATTGATTTTATAAGTTAAGCCGCAAAGGTAGAAAATATAAATGCATACCCAAAAGGCTGAACTTCAGTGGCAAAGTTCTATATTTGCTAACAAATGAAGGAAACCAGTGTTGCTTACCGTTATTTAGCTGCCACTGGCTGCTGCAGTAGTGAGTGTGTATTTTTTCCGGTCAGATCGGAAATTCAGATTGTTTTTCTAACATGGGTTCAATTAGTTATATTGGTCTTTTTAATATTGAACCAGACGATACTGCTTGCTATCCAATCACATACTACTTAACTACCAAATGAAAATTATCATAACATAATGGGGAAAGTAATAGCCATTGCAAACCAGAAAGGAGGGGTTGGTAAAACAACCAGTGCCATTAACCTGGCGGCAAGCCTGGCCGCACTCGAACTAAAAACACTGGTAATAGATGCAGACCCGCAGGCAAACTCTACTTCAGGAATGGGTATTAACCCCAAGGAAATTGAATATAGTATTTACGAATCGATGGTCGATGAAGTGCCGATCGACGGTAGCATTGTTAAAACCGAAATCGATTACCTCGAACTGCTGCCTTCCCACATCGACCTGGTAGGAGCTGAGGTGGAGATGGTAAACCTCGACAACCGGGAGGAGAAAATGCGAAAGGTACTGGGAAACGTACGGGATAAATATGATTTTGTAATTATAGATTGTTCCCCTTCGCTGGGTTTAATTACCATTAACGCCTTAACCGCCGCCGATTCGGTGATCATACCGGTACAGTGCGAATATTACGCCCTGGAAGGATTAGGCAAATTACTAAATACTATTAAAATCATCCAGTCGAGATTAAACCGTAAACTTACCATTGAAGGTATTCTGCTTACGATGTACGATGTACGGCTCAGGCTATCGAACCAGGTGGTGGAGGAAGTAATGTCGCACTTTCAGCACATGGTATTTAAAACAATTATTCCCCGGAATATTAAGCTGGGCGAATCGCCCAGTTTCGGCCTCCCGGTCATCGTGCACGATGCCAACAGCAAGGGGGCGCAAAGTTACCTGACCCTTGCCCATGAAATACTCGAAAAAAATGGTTTAGCAAAAACATAATGGATACAACAAACAGCAATAAATCAAAAAAGAAAAAAGCACTGGGAAGAGGACTGGGGGCACTCCTGTCTGATTCTGATGTAGGGGTACAGGAAGATAAGGCTAAAGAATTTAGTTCGGTTAGTGAAATCCCTCTCGAGAACATCGAGGTGAACCCGTTTCAGCCCCGAACCAATTTCGACCAGGAACAACTGCACGACCTGGCCGATTCCATCCGAACCCAGGGAATCATCCAGCCCATCACCGTGCGCTCGCTGGGAAGCGATTCGTTCCAGTTAATTGCCGGTGAAAGGCGGGTACAGGCCTCTAAAATTGCCGGCCTCGATACCATTCCTGCTTTTGTACGTAAAGCCAACGACCAGCAAATGCTGGAAATGGCGCTGATTGAAAACATTCAGCGAGAAAACCTGAACCCGATTGAAATTTCGCTCAGTTACCAGCGGCTCATTACTGAATGTAGCCTAAAGCAGGATGAACTGGGCGAACGCGTAGGAAAGAACCGCTCAACGGTTAATAACTACCTTCGCTTGCTCAAACTCCCTCCTAATATTCAAATTGCCCTGCGCGACAAGCGCATTACTATGGGCCATGCCCGGGCACTGATTAACATGGAGGATGTAGATAAGCAGTTGCACATCTTCAACGCCATTTTGAAAGATGACCTTTCGGTAAGAAAAGTGGAAGCCATGGTACGCGACTTTGTAACCGGGGCAGCAGCCGGTAAGGAAAAGCCAAAAGCAGAAGAAACATCGCCGGAAATTAAGCAACTGCAAAATCAGCTTTCCTCGCACTTTGGTACCCGCGTGCAGGTAAAAAACAACCAGAAAGAAAAGGGTGAAATCCGCATTCCTTTTGTGTCTACTGACGATTTAAACCGAATTCTCGAATTACTAAACATGTAATGCGCTTTCTGCAAGCATGGTGTATGCTGCTGGCAGTGAGTACATGCTGCCTTGGCCAGGTTACCAATCCCGGAAAAACTCTTACCGATACCATTCCCGAAAGCAGCCTGCCCATTGGTGTAGGCCAGCCCGGACAGGTAGCTCCCGACACGGTTAGTTTTATTAGTAAGGATACCCACGATCCGAGGAAAGCCACGTTTTATTCCATGGTTCTTCCGGGGCTGGGGCAGGCTTACAACGGCGATTACTGGCACATACCCATTATTTATGGTACCGGCGTGGCGCTGGGCTATTTTGCTAATTACAATCACCGGCTGTGGCAGGTTAACCGGGCCGCACTTTTTGCCGTGCAGCAACAGCTTCCAGAAAATAACCCGCTAGGTGAAATTAATGGGGGTGACAACGAGCAGCGGCTGCTCCGAAGGGTGCAGATTTACCGCCGAAACCGCGATTTTATGTATATTTTACTGGCCGGGTTATACCTGGCCAATATTGCTGATGCCAATGTGTTTGCCCACTTGCGCGAATTCGACGTGAACCCTGAACTCAGTATGAAGATTGAACCTTCTTTCGCTTACCCCCTTTCTGCCTCCGGAAATGCAGCGCCTGGCGTTTCATTAATTTTAACCTTTTAATTTGTAACAGGAAGCACCGGGCCACGACCAACAATTCATTGTAGCGGGTGCATCGAAATAATTTCTAACAGGAAAACTAATTAAATATGAATATTCTCCTACTGGGCTACGGTAAAATGGGAAAGGTCATTGAAGGAATAGCCAAAGAGCGGAACCACAACATTGTAGCTGCTATTGATCAGGGCGATGTCGCTACACTTGATAAATTGGATACCCGCCAAATTGATGCCGCTATTGAATTTACCCAACCCGATGCTGCCGTACAGAACATCCGGTGGTGTATCGACCACCAGATCCCCGTATTATCCGGTACCACCGGCTGGCTCGATCAGAAACCCGAAGTAGATGAGTACTGCCGTCAGAATGATGGGTCTTTTTTCTACGCAGCCAACTTCAGTATCGGTGTAAACCTGTTTTTTCACCTGAACAAGTACCTGGCTGATATCATGAAAAATTTTGCGAATTACCGGGTAGAAGCTTCTGAAACTCATCACACCGAAAAGAAGGATGCACCCAGTGGAACGGCTTTACACCTGGTAAATGATATTATCCGGGCCAACCCTGCGTTAAAGAACTGGGTGCTAACCGGGCAGCAGGAAACCATAGAGCAACAAACTATTCCCGTTCAGGCATACCGGGAAGCTAATGTACCGGGAACCCATACTATAAAGTACAGTTCTGAAATTGATGAGATAACCATTACCCACCAGGCCTACAGCAGAAAAGGTTTTGCCCTGGGAGCTGTAATGGTAGCCGAATGGATTCCCGATAAATCGGGGGTTTTAAGTATGGATGATTACTTAGTTTTGTAACTTGCAGGCAGTTTAATAATTGAAAAGATGGCGAATTTTGCATTTTTAAAAAAGAAAGAAAGGGAACAGGAAACAAGCCGCCCTAAAAAATCGAAAGCAAGAGAATGGCTGGATGCCATTGTGTTTGCTGTTATTGCAGCTTCGCTGATCCGCTGGTTGTTCCTGGAAGCTTTTACCATCCCTACTCCTTCAATGGAAAACTCATTGCTGGTTGGAGATTTTCTGTTCGTGAGTAAAATGCACTACGGGGCCCGCACCCCCAAAACTCTGCTTCAGGTGCCGCTTACCCATCAGCGAATATGGGGAACCAACATTCCTTCTTACTTAGACTGGATTCAGTTGCCCCAGTATCGTTTACCCGGATTTACTTCGGTTGAAAACGGTGACGTGGTTGTGTTTAACTATCCGAGCGAGCACGAGTACCCTACCGATTTAAAAACGAACTATATTAAACGCTGCATCGCAATACCGGGCGATGTGGTGAAACTGGAACAGGGTCAGGTTTTTATTAATAATGAGCCCTTCAATACCCCGGAAGGTGTGCAGTACCGTCATTTTATCCGCACCAGCCAGCGCATTAACGAGCGTGTTTTTGAAAGGTACAACATTAATAAATACGTAGGCGCCAGCGATGGTAGCGGCTACCTCGTGTGGATTGAACCGGAAACGGCCGAAGAACTAAAAGCATTGCCCTTCATCGATGACGTTTCCGTGTATTTTGAACCGGAAGACCGCCCCGATAGTAACATCTACGCCGGTTCGGCTTATGCATGGAACGTGGATAACTTCGGCCCGCTGCGCATTCCTTCTAAAGGGGAAACCATCACGCTGGATAAAGGCAACATCGCCAAGTACGGCTACGCTATTCAGCATTATGAAGGGCACGAAGACGTGGAAGTGCAGGAAGATCAGATCCTGATCGACGGCAGCCCGATTGAATCTTATACCTTCAACCAGGATTATTACTTTATGATGGGAGATAACCGGCACGACTCGTTAGATTCCCGTTTCTGGGGTTTTGTGCCCGCCGATCATATCGTTGGAAAAGCATTCTTTATCTGGATGTCAATCGACCCTTATGGCAGTTTAGCTGATAAAGTGCGCTGGAACCGTATCTTCGACCTGATAAACTAGGAAGTTCAGGGGCGGAAAAATTTTCCGCCCTTCTAAATTTCCTCTGCTATTCAGCAGCATTAAAGCACATCCCTGCGGTTTATCATACGGAAAATAATACCCAGCAGCACTACAAGGTAGAGCAGCACCATCAGCACGTCGCCAACAGCTACATAGTCCTGGATTTCCCGAAACAGGAACTTGGGAAAAGGATTAGAAATAAGGCTGTCAATTACTTCCAGCGGTAAATATTGCTGAACCGGAATATTATTGAGCTCCAGAATTAAACCGGCAATCGGTTCTACAAAAAAGCTGTAAACAAACAGTAAAACGATTGCAAAACCGGAACGCCGGATCAACAAGCCAAACAGAAAGGCAAAAACCAGGTAAGATAACACGTTGAGAAAATAAGCCGGAACAAAAGGCATGAGGGTAACAACCGATTCAATGTCAGTTACCGGCGAGTAAGAGAACCCAATAATTAAACCCAGTACCAGTATAAACACCATATTGATGAGGCTGAGCACCCCGATAAACAACAGCTTGCTTAGAAGGAACTCATTTTTACTAAGCCCATCGATAATATTCTGACGGAACGTTTTATAGCTGTATTCATTCGTGAGCGACAAAATAACAATGAAAGCCAGCAACGGCTTCATCCACATGGCAACGAAGGTGAGGTTTTGCCAAAGATCAGGAAAGTCATAAATCGGTAAAATACCGGGGTTAACTCCCTGAATTTCCCCTCCTGTTTCGGCTATATAATCCAGTAATACTTTACCGCTGGAACAAACAATTCCCAGTAAACCGAAGTAGAGGATACTGATTACCCAGAATGCCCGGTATCGTTTCAGTTTCAGCCATTCGAGTTTTAGTAATCTACCCATTTTGCTCGCTTAAAATTTCAAGAAATTGTTTCTCGAGGCTCTTGGTGCGGGTTACCAGGTGCGAAACCACAACACCTTCTTTAACCAGGTGCTGGTTCAGGTCGTAACTACTTACGCCTTCTTCCAACTGAACCTCCAGCATCCCGTTTTCTTTATTCACCTGCCTGGTTCTGCCGAAGCCTTCAATTTGTTTTTGTAATCCCTGCATATCGCTGGCAGCTACCTCGACGGTAGTTACCCCGCCTAACGAAGCATTCACACTACCGGAATGAAGCATTTTACCCTGCTGCATAACAGCAAAGTGAGAGCAGACTTTCTGTACTTCGTCGAGCAGGTGACTGGCCAGGATAATGGTTTTGCCCTGTGCGGCAATGGTAGTAATTAAATTCCGTATTTCAGCAATACCCTGAGGGTCAAGCCCGTTGGTAGGCTCATCGAAAATTAATACCTGTGGGTTGGCAATGAGCGCAGAAGCAATGGCCAGCCGTTGCTTCATACCCAGCGAATAGGTTTTAAATTTATCCTTTGCCCTTTCGGCCAGCCCTACCTGGTTCAGTACCTCCGGAATACGGTTGAGATTTACCTCTTTAATCGTGGCCACTATTTCAAGGTTCTGTTTGCCACTCATGTAAGGATAGAAAATAGGGTTCTCGAGAATAGCCCCGACTTGTTTACGCTGGTTAGCCCGGGCCTCCCTACCAAACCAGGAATAAGTTCCGGAGGTAGGCGTAATCACTCCCAGAATAATACCCAGCGTGGTGGTTTTACCGCTTCCGTTTGGTCCAAGAAGCCCGAAAACTTCTCCGGGATTAACAGTAAGCGACAATTGATTTACAGCGGTGATCCGGCCAAATCGCTTGGTTAGGTTATCAATATGCAGTATGGGTTCCAAATCAGTTTGTAGTACTTAGTTTCAGGTTTGCAAAATCGGAAAAGCCAGAGTTTATAATTTTTCCAAGATAACGCAAATCGGCGAAGCCTTCAACGTCTATCAGTATTAGTTCTCCAGGCTGTTGCACCAAACCAATCAGTCCTTCGGGTTTACTATTGTTTTCCAACACGTAAAAGTGTACCGTACGATTTTGCCGGGTATATTCCATCATTAGGCCAAACCCCTCCTGTTCCACTCCCCGCTTTATTCGTTCGTATGCGGTTGA
>CAZIWJ010000180.1:0-7521 GCA_964542855.1 uncultured Roseivirgaceae bacterium | reverse complement strand
GCAGTAACTATGAAGTAATCTGGACCCAGGTAGCTACCGGGAACGTGGTGGGAAGCACTTCCGATTTTACCGTTTCCCAGCTCGACTCCGGCTTTTACGACGTGCAGGTGGTGAGTTCATTGTACGGTTGCGGCAGCGAAGTGGAGAGAATTTACATCGACCTGGATGAAGATGGTGCTGATACGGATACTTTCAACGTATTTGAAATCGATCCGCTATCGAGTTGTGCGCCCGGTACGGCCGATGCCAGCGCGGCCATTACCCTGAACGGAGGGGGTATTCCGGCCGGGTATTCTATCGAGTGGAGCCTGGAAGAAGATAATACCGGAACGGTAGTTGGGGTTAACGATACCCTGCTGAACATGGAAAATGAAAATTACCGCGTAGAAGTGGTAAACGACATCACCGGTTGTGGTTCATCGCAAACTATTGTTCCTACTTTACCTCCCCTGCCCTTAATTAATGACATTACGGTAACAGATATTACCAATTGTGGCCCTACCCCGAACAGCGGAATTGACATTACGCTGGCCGGTTCGGCAACCGGCATCGAATTCCGCGTTATCCGGGAGTTTGGCAGCCAGGATACGGTTACGAATACCACGGGAAGCTTTACCGGCCTGCCTGCTGGCACTTACCGGGTAGAAACCATTAATACGGCTACCCGGTGCTCAGATTCCCGTACGGGCATCCGGATTGAAGACTTATCGGAAAACCCCAGCCTGCAGGGGCTAGATGTGGTTTCGGCCAATACGGCCTGTAACCCGGCCCTGAACAACGGTCAGTTAGAAGTTCAGATCCGGGATGGAAGCGGCCCTTACACTTTACGCTGGTACCGCGGAACCAATACGTTACCGGGTAACCTGGTAGATGAGCAAACCGGACTGGCAGCCAATACCATGATTTCATCTGTTGACACCCTTGGCGGAAACCAGCAGTATTCAGCCGAAGTAATCGATGCCCTGGGTTGTTCGGCCGTGTCTTCTGCCGTTACCTTACCCAATAACCCGGAAGAACCCGAAATCCTGCCCGGTAATATCAGCTTTACTGATGCCGACCGCTGCGATACGCCAAACGGTACCATTACGGCTACCGTAGGCGCACCCGGCAGCGAAACCACCGCAGGTTACCAGTTCTTCCTGGAGCAGGGAGGCACCCGGATCGATAGCCAGTCTGACGGTACTTTTACCGGCCTCGATAACGGGCTGTATACCGTAATTGTGTACGATTCGGCCACGGGTTGTTTTTCAAATAATACCTCAGTTTCCAAGGTAGACATTGATAATATCGGTTCTTTCGGAAACCCGGTAACCGCAAATACTACCGATATTCGTCCCTGTAACGTTTCCGATGCCAACGGGGCTATTGACCTGTTGGTAAACGGTAGCCTGAATAATGCAGCATTTGATTACCAGTGGTACCGCGGATTAAATGCTTCTTCCGGTAACCTGCTGGCCGGAGAAACCAATAGCACCCTGGCTGCCGGATCCAGGAGAAACAGTTCGGTAGTTATTGTAAACCAGGCCAATGGTTGCGATACCACTGTAAATTATACCCTTAACCGGGTAGTAGAGCCTTACCGCGATTCGCTGGATTTAGCAAAGCTTTCAGATGTAACCACCTGCGACCCGGCCAACTTCGACGGCGCACTGCGTGCCCGGGTGGTTCGGTCTTCATTGGGTGAAGTTCCCGACACCAGCATTTATCGCTTCCGCTGGTACGAGGGTACCGCCCGGGATGTAGAAAACGGGGTAGCTACCCAGATAGCATCTGGTTTATCTGATACTACCCTTACCAGCCTGGCACCGGGAACGTATACGGTTACGGCTAAGGAAAATAGTGCTCCGAACGAATGTATTGCCATTAATAACCAGGAAATTGAAGTGGTTGATATTACCGCTAACCCGGTGCTGGCCCTGAATTTCACTCCTGCTGAAAATATGTCGTGCGACACCAGTAACCCGAACGGGGAAATTGAAATTACGGCAGTGAATTCAGACGATAATATTGCCAATTACAACTTCAACTGGTTTGTGAACAGCGGCGGTAGTAGATCAGCAGTGGGTAGCGGACCCGTAGTTTCCGGACTGCGCCAGGGCGATTACCTCGTGGAAGTTACCGATTCGCTGGCTTGCGTGGGCGATACTACCGTCCGGCTGGAAGATAACCTGCCCGATCCGGAAAATATCCAGATTATTGCTTCCACTTCACCCGTTACGCAGTGTAATCCTGCCAATGGAGCCATTAACGTAACGTCTATTGAAGTATTTGGCAACCCGGAAGATGTAAATGATTACAGCTACGAGTGGTACGAGTTTGATTTTCGCCAGGTAGATTCTACGCTCATTGGCGGCGAAAACACGGCCACGCTAAGCGGTATTGATCAGAACCAGTATGCCGTACGGGCAACCGGCATTAACACGAATTGCCCCTCTATCCCGGTACGGGTGCAGGTGGATCGCCAGCCCGGCCTGAGCCCGGGCTTTACTTTCGATGCCGATACGTTAACTGACTGCGTGAACCCCGACGGGTCTATTGAAGTAAACCTGAACGCCGGCGTACCCTCCGACTTTACTTTCCAGTGGTACATTGGCGATGATACGGTAAATATCATTGCCGGGGAAACTAATCCGCTAATTGAAAATATCCGGAACGACAATTATACCGTTGAGGTAACCAACGTTGCCACCCAGTGCGATACTGCTGCCACGTTTAACTTACCCGGTGAATTGTTGCCCATTCCCCCGCCCGTATTAACCGTTAACCCGAGCACGTCTTGTGGTACCCCGAATGGTTCCATCCAGGGAGAGGTAGAACCGGCTATTCTTTCCAGTACTTATCCTTCTCATACCTCGGACGACTTCTGGTACTACTGGTTTGAGGGCGACCAGGTACAATACGTAAGCGGGACAACCGACTTCAACGACATTGATAATTACGCCCCGATTAATGACCCGACTACCGGTAATAACCAGTCGCTGCTCCAGAACATCGATGGCGGGCAGTATACGGTGGTTATCGTTGACGTAAGAAATTACCTGGCGAGTGGAGACAAAAATGATATTGGCTGCCGCTCTAACCCGGAACTCGATACTGTTTTCCAGGAGGCGCTTTCCCCGCTGGTAACCGTTAACCAGTCGAATAATATTAATTGTGAAAACCTTTTTTACGGTACCACCTTTAATGGCGGTGCCGGACTGGATGCCGAAAAGCGCTCATCCGACGGAACGGTGAACAGTGGTTATACCTACGAATGGTTCGAGGGCATTGGAGCCGGACTTCAGCCCGGGGTAATTCATACTACCGATACCCTGGGCAACCTGGGCGTAGCTGGTGGCTTTGACCGGTATACCATCGTTGTGGAAGATGTACAAACGGAATGCGATACAACCATTGAAGTTAGCATCGCCGACCAGTCTACCCCGCCAATTGTTCAAACCACAACAACTGTAGCTCAAACATACTGCGCCCCGGCCAACGGCAGCGCAGAAGTAACAGCTTTAGGCAATATGGCCAACCTGGCCAACCACGAAATTTTCTGGTACGCAAACCAGGGCGATTTTACCTTTAACGATCCGGCTACCGGTGCTATTGATGGTACTTTCCAGGCCGATAATGCTGCTGACGGGCTTACTTTCGGCGAATATTATGCCGTTGCCGCCAACCCCAATACCGGTTGCATTTCCATACCGGACGCTGCTACTGTGGAAGAAGATACCATTGCCCCGGTAATTGCCCTAACTGAAATTGCCGATAACAGCGTGTGCGACCCTTCCCTGGGTGGAAACGGAAGCATTGAAGCGGAATTTGCAATTTCCGAAGGAGGTACGTTTAACTACACCTGGACCCCCGTGGCCAACCTTTCCAGTGTACTGGATAACGGGAACACTACCGACCAAACCCTGCTGGAAAACCTGGAGGGCAACGATTACCGGGTAAGCGTACAGAGTACGGCCACCGGATGCGTTAGTGTAGCGGATTACACGGTAGAAGATATTCCGATTTACCCGGACTTCCTGGCCGGGTCGGCTACTACGACCCCAATTATCGATTGTATTGATCCGGGAGAAATCAACGTCAACGAAATTCAGCTCGGCGATACCACCTTTAACGGTGCAGATACGGAGTTTGCAAACTTTCAATTTACCTGGTATCAGGAAACCCTGGATAATAACGGGGAACTGGGCGGTGAAACCGCTGCTGCGTTGGAAGTACCGGATAGCGAGTATACCAACGGGCAGTATTTTATTCGCGTGCTTAACACTGCTACCGGCTGTATTGATACAACTGCCTTCCTGGATGTAGAACTGGATAATAACCGTACCCGACCTATTTTCAATACCGAAGATTTACAGGCTTATATCACCTGTAGCGACCAGAATGAGGGGTACATTGAGCTTTCGGTAACCGAAGACGACCTGAGTACCGGTACGTACGCATTCAACTGGCTCGACACTGCCGGAAACCCGGTAACCACGAATACAGATAGTGCGAACTACACGTCGCTGCAAAATATAAACGATGACTTCTATCGCGTACAGGCTGAAAATACGCTTACGGGTTGTATTGATTCGGTTGATGTGCAGGCACCTGTTCAGCAGGCAGTTCCTTTACTCACGACCATTAAAATTTCTGATAATACGGTTTGCTTGCCAAGTAATGGGGCAATAAGCGTAGGTGAAGTAAATATTAATAACCAGTTGCAAGATGTGGCCGGTATTAATGCCACACCAAACGGAAATGGATATCGCTTCACCTGGTACGAAGGAGACCTGACCAGTTCTTTTGGTACGCCGGAATATGGCCTGGACACAGACAGCATCCAGGCCGACCAGTTACCTCCCGGTACTTACTTCATCGTAGCCGAAAAGCGTAATGCTCCCGATCGCGGCTGCATATCGGACCCGGTACAGGTAACGATCGAAGACTTTAGCGTGCTGCCAGCGGTATTCCTCGACGAAGAAATTGCGCCAGTTACTGCCTGCGATCCTTTCGAGGCCGATCAGTCGCGCATTGAAGTAGAAGTAGATTACAGCCTGAACCCGGTAATTATTAACTGGTACAAGAATAACGGCATTGTGCCTTACGAGTCGCAAACCGATGAACTGCGTAACCTGACAGCCGGCAGGTATACCATTGAGGTAATTGATACCCTTACCAATTGCCGGGTGTCGAACGATTACGAAGTAGAAGCTATTGAAACACCACTCACGGTGTCGGCATCTACTGAACCGTTAACCAGTTGTATCAGTCTGGATGGATTGGTTGCCGCCAATATTACTGGTGGTAGTGGAAGCTTCGATAACTATGAAATTACCTGGTACGAAGGAAACGATGCTTCCGGAACGGCGATTGCCGGTCCTGGCAACCGAATTTCCACGCTTGAAAACTTAAGTGCCGGGCAGTACACCCTTACCGTTAGCGACGTGACCGATGAAACCTGCGGGGTTATCGTTACCCAGGCCAACGTGGAAGACCAGCGCAGTAATATTGAGCTGGCCGTGGACAACGATTTCATGGTAACGACTTGCGATATGACCAACCCTAACGGTCAGTTGAGTGTAATGGCCACCGACGGTAACAGTAACTACCAGTTTTTCTGGTACGAAGGCGAAGATACGGATGCCAGTCCGTTTGCCCAGGGTGAAACCGCTGCTGACCTCGGTCCTGGCCCGTACACGGTTGTAGCCCGCGACCTGTTTACAGGTTGCCTGAGCCAGCCTTATTCGGGTTCGGTTGAAATGGGCGAAGTGAGTGGATTACCAGCCCCGGTTACTGCACTGCTTTCACCGCAAACCAGTTGCCTGCCAACCCGGCCAAACGGCACGGCCGAAGCTGTTCCTGACAGCTCTCTGCTGCAGGAAGGAGAGGATTACCAGTTTTTCTGGTACGCAGGTAATGAGGTTAGTAACGACGTGTATTTCACAGAAATTGGAGACAACGTAGTTGAGAACCTGGATACCGGAACCTACACGGTTACTTACCGCAATGTAATTACCGGTTGTACTTCCGACCCGGCAACTGTAAACGTTTTTGAAGAACTGATTTACCCGGAGTTTGAAATCATTACCACTGAGGCCGTTTGTTTGGAAAATGACGGAACAGCCATTATTGAGTTAAGTTCTGATACAGAAATTTCCACTACCGAATGGGTAACACCAATCGGGGCCAGAACACAACCTTACCTGCGAAACATGCCCCCAGGAATTTACACGGCTACCTTAACCGATATCAATGGTTGCCAAACTACGCTAACCGATACTATTTCCACCAACTTAAGTCCATTTAATGGAATTTCAGCTAACGGTGATAACCAAAATGATTACTTCATAATATCCTGTATAGGGCAGTTTCCTGATAATAACGTGAAAATTTTCAACCGGGCCGGTGCACTGGTTTACGAAGCTGATTTCTACGATAACCAGGATGTTTTCTTCGAAGGTAAAGGAAACCGTGGCCTGTACATTGGTGGCCAAAATTTGCCTGAAGGAACATACTTCTACGTCATTGATAAACAGAATGGCGAAGACCCGGTATCAGGATATTTAGAGCTAACACGTTAAAAGAAACAACTGGATGAACCGATTTTTAACCTATGCAACCTCACTATTATTCATGTGCCTCACTATGCAAAATAGCTGGGCACAACAACGGCCTGTTTATTCGCAGTACATGTTCAGCGGACTTGTTCTTAACCCTGCCTATGCGGGTAACCAGCAGCAATTTGTGGCCGATTTAATTCACCGTGACCAGTGGGTAAATTTGGAAGGGGCACCTTCTGTGCAAACCCTTTCTGCCCATAGTGGATTAAAAAATTACCCGGTAGGAGTTGGATTGCTTGTTTCCCGGGATGCCATTGGGGTACACGAAGATTTTAGCATGTATGGTAGTTATTCGTACAAGCTGAAAATACCTACCGGAGTACTGGCTTTTGGTTTACAGGCCGGTTTTAATTTTCTGAATTCTGATTTCAGGGATTTAAATACTTTCGATCCAAATGATCCTTTCTTTAGTGAACGGCTCACTAAATTTAATCCCAACTTTGGTTTTGGGGTGTTTTACAGCAACGAAAAAGCTTATGCAGGCTTCTCTATTCCTTACCTGTTGAACAATGAGGTATACGATTTGGAAACCATGGCCAACACCGCACGTGAGGCTCGTTATTACTTCCTGAATGGCGGTTATATATTTACATTAAACCCGGTTTTTAAACTTAAGCCTTCGGCATTGTTAAGGGTACAAGAAGGCCAACCCGTTGGTATGGACCTGAACCTTAACCTGTTTATAGATGATGTAGTAAACCTGGGTGTATCGCACCGGAGTAGCGATGCAATTAACTTCCTGATGGAAGTTTATTTCAACAAGAACTTCAGTTTTGGGTACGCTTACGATAAAACGCTAACTGATATTGCAGGGTTTACCGATGGTTCCCACGAGTTCATGCTAAGCTATCGCTTCGAAATTGGCTCAAACCCCTGCCACGCTTACTTTTAACATTAAACTTTATCACCAATAGCTTTT
>CAZIWJ010000179.1:1463-7525 GCA_964542855.1 uncultured Roseivirgaceae bacterium | reverse complement strand
AACAACTTTACCCTACGAAGGCACTTTTTTCAATTTTTTTAACCTACATCATTATGGCCATAGACCAATTTCGCAGTGAAATATGGAGGGAAATCTATTTCGACACTGATCTGTCTTACCCGAAATATGAAGTTTCGAGTCACGGCAGAGTAAAAAGCTATGCGGTCGATAAAGCCAACGGTCGCATTATGAAAGGCTCTAACGTGAACGGATACATATCTGTTATGGTCCGCCTCGGAGGCAAGGTATCGCAAACCCATTACGTTCACCGACTGGTTGCTCAGGCATTTCTCAACGAAGCTGAAATTGAAAAGAAATACGTGGCTCACCTCGATTTCGACAAAACAAACAACCACCGGTATAACCTGAAATGGATGACTGAACTGGAACTGGCAGCACATAACAACAATAATCCGGCTATCATTAAAAGCCGTACTACGGGTTACAAACTTACTGAAAGCGATGTACGGGTAATTAAGCGTTTGCTGAAAAGTAACAAAACCCGACTGAGTATGATTGCCAAGCGATTCGGTATTACACACACTCAGTTAAATCGCATTCGCTCCGGGGAGAACTGGGGAAATATAAATGCCTAACTAACTTAACAGGTTAGCAGGAAGGGAAATCTGATCAGCGTAAAATTTCATACGGCTGTGAGTAGATTCTAGCAAACAAATACGTTCAATTTTATCGAGCTTGTGGTTGTAGAAAACTTCAACGTAAAAATCTTCTAATAAATATAAGTTTACTTTATAGCGATAATAACGGATCGACACAACAAAGGTACCCCGGCTGTAAAGAACCCCGATTTGATCATCGAGCGATAAGTCCATAAAATAATTCGGTGATACCATAAATGAGCATGCGTTTTTCTCGAACTCCGACAGGGTGAATTACTGAAACTCCATCTAGATAAAAAAAGAAAGGCCACATGGTATGATGCAGCCTTGTATTTATTAATTACGGGTGAAAGACGGGATTCGAACCCGCGGCCTCTGGTGCCACAAACCAGCGCTCTAACCAGCTGAGCTACAATCACCATATAAGGCTACAAAAGTAGAAATTGATCACCACATAACAAAATGCCAATTTACTTTCTGTCGAAGGTAAGGCGCATCCCTAACTGGCTGTCATTAATCATACCGTTGGCATAAGCCAGATGTCCTGAAACCCAGGTGTGAGTAACCTGAGCATGAAAGGCTTCTCCTTCAAATGGCGACCAGCCGCATTTGTACAATAAACTTTTTTTGGTAACAGTCCAGGGCTTGTTCAGGTTCACTAATACCAAATCAGCAAAATATCCTTCACGAATAAATCCTCTTTTATTAACGTGAAACATTACAGCTGGGTTATGACACATCTTTTCCACTACCCGTTCCAGCGGGATTTCTCCCTTCCTGCTTAATTCCAGCATAGCCGGTAAGCCGTGCTGAATAAGTGGCCCTCCGGATGGAGCGCTAAAATATCCCTGCTGTTTCTCGGCTAACGTGTGAGGTGCATGATCGGTGGCAATAACATCAATGGCATTATCCAGTACGCCTTGCAGAATGGCTTTTCGATCCGACTCCTTTTTAACGGCCGGGTTCCACTTAATTAGTGTACCTTTTTCGTTGTAATCATTATCGTTAAACCACATGTGATGAATACAGGCTTCCGAAGTAATCCGCTTCTCGGTTAATGGTGTTCTGGAATCGAATTGTCCAACCTCTTTCCCGGTAGATATATGGAGGATGTGTAAACGCGTGTTATGCTCTTTGGCCAAAGCAACAGCCAGAGTAGAAGATTTGTAACAGGCTTCTTCGCTGCGTACTTCGGGATGGTAGCGAATGGGCATATTTTCCCCGTATTGTTTGCGGTATTTAGTCGTATTAGCCCTAATAATTGCCTCGTCTTCACAATGGGTAGCAATTAATAAACTGGCCTGGGAAAATACGTTATTCAAAACGGTTTCATTATCAACCAGCATATTACCCGTAGATGAACCCATGAATATTTTCAGTCCGCAAACGGTGTTTGGATCAGTTTTCAGTACTTCCTCGATATTATCGTTCGACACTCCCATGTAAAAGGAGTAGTTAGCCAGTGCTTTAGCTGCTCCAATCTGGTATTTCTCTGTCAGTAAATCCTGGGTTAAAGTTTGAGGGTTGGTGTTGGGCATCTCCATGAACGAGGTAACCCCCCCGGCAACCGCAGCTCTGGATTCAGTGAAAATGTCGGCTTTCCGGGTAAGGCCGGGTTCGCGAAAGTGAACCTGGTCATCAATAACACCTGGAAGCAAATGCTGCCCCTCCGCATCAATGACCGTATCAGCAGGTACGCCGGAAAGGTCCCTGTCAATCCGAGAAATATACTGGCCGTCGATCAGGACATCATACTCTTCAGTAGCCCCTTCATTAACGAGAAAGGCATTAACAATTTTACAGGTAGACATAGGCTTTGGTGTATAAAAAAACCAAAATCGGAACCGATTTTGGTTTAGAATAAATTCTTAAAAATTTAACTTATACGGCAAAGCTTTCGCCACACCCGCAAGTACGAGAAGCATTCGGATTAATAAACTGAAAACCCTTACCGTTTAAACCATCACTGAAATCGAGCGTGGTACCCAGTAAGTATAGCATACTGCGCTTGTCTATCAGGATTTTTACCCCTTTATCTTCAAAAATTTCGTCGCTATCTTGGGTCTCCGAATCAAAAACCAGGTCGTACATCAATCCTGAACAACCTCCACCTTTAACGGCGACCCGAACATTATGACACTCATCATAGCCCTCTTTGGTACGTAGTGTCTGTAACTGTTCCTTTGCTTTATCAGTAACACTTATCATAAGATGTAAATTTCTATGGTGAACAAAGTAATGTTGATTCTGTCCGTTTGGAATACGAACCTAACATATTATACCCTTAAATTAAAAAACTTCTACTTGCTAAAAAAGGTTTCGCAAGCATTGTACATAAAGTAATAACAAAGTCATGGCAGATCAAAAGTCACGTACAGAAATAGAGCAGATTGGAGAATTCGGCCTCATAAACCGAATCAGTCGCCAGTTTATTAGTCAGAATGGTTCAACCTTAAAAGGGATCGACGATGACGCTGCGGTGATGAATTACCAGGATAACCAGCTTACACTGGTTACCTCCGACATGCTGCTGGAAAGAGTACATTTCGACCTGTCGTATGTGCCCATCATGCACCTGGGCTATAAATCAATTGCCGTTAATGTATCCGATATTGCCGCTATGAATGGAATACCCGAGCAGGTTACAGTGAACCTGGCCCTGAGCAATCGGTTCTCCGTTCAGGCAGTCGATGCTTTTTACCAGGGGGTGAAAGCCGCCTGCGACGATTATAAAGTTGACCTTGTCGGTGGCGATACAACATCTTCCCATAGCGGACTGGTAATTTCGGTAACGGCTATGGGTAAAGTGCACGAACAATCGCTGGTTTACCGGAACGGCGCAAAAAAAGGGGATATACTCTGTGCTACTGGCGACCTGGGGGCCGCTTACCTTGGTCTGCAGATTTTGGAGAGGGAAAAGCAGGTGTATCTGGCAAACCCCGAGATGAAGCCGCAACTCGATAAATATGAGTATATCGTAGGCCGCCAGTTAAAACCCAGCGCCCGGATGGACATTATTTACGACCTGAGCGACTACAGCGTAGTACCTACGGCAATGATTGATATTTCCGATGGCCTGGCTTCTGAATTATTCCACATTGCTACCCAATCGGATTTGGGTGTACAGATTTACGAAGACAAATTGCCCATCGATCAGCGTGCCCTGGAAACGGCCGTGGAATTAAACCTCAACCCGGTAACCTGCATGCTAAACGGGGGGGAAGACTACGAACTGTTATTCTCGATTAACCAGGACGACTATAAAAAGATCGAAAACCACCCCGATATTCACTTCATCGGCTACCTGCACGAAAAAGAAAAAGGCATGAACCTGGTTACCAAAAACGAACAGGTTGTAAGTATCCAGGCTCAGGGATGGCAACATTTTCATTCATGATTAATGCCTGGCCAGTTGAACAAAAAATAAAAAAACAGGTAAATTATACCCGCTTACCTGATAATGTAGCATTGCCCACAACATTAAAAACAACAGTTGGGTTATACTACCAGCAAAATAACCAAAATCAGGCATGGCCGAAGTAGTTACAGGCGAACAGCGCAAAGAAAAAGTAAATCAACTCATTAAAGCACTAGGTAAAGGATTATACGAACGGGAAGAACCGGTAAAACTGGCTCTGCTTACTGCAGTTGCCGGCGAAAGCATTTTCCTCCTTGGCCCTCCCGGCGTGGGCAAATCGCTCATCGCACGTCGGTTAAAACATGCTTTTAAAGACGGTACCTCTTTCGAGTACCTGATGAGTAAATTTAGCACGCCCGATGAAGTGTTTGGTCCGATTTCTATTAAAAAGTTAAAAGATGAAGACAAATACGAAAGAAACATCGAAAACTACATGCCCAGTGCTTCGGTGGTTTTTCTCGATGAAATCTGGAAATCCAGCTCCGCAATTCAGAATGCCCTGCTAACCATCATTAACGAGAAGGTTTACCGGAACGGGGAAGTAGAAATTAAAGTAAACATTAAAGGCCTAATTACCGCTTCCAACGAGTTACCACCGGCAGCAGAAAGCTTCGATCCGCTCTGGGACCGCTTCCTGGTCCGTTATAACATCGGGGGCATTCGTAAGCATAAAAATTTCCTCCGGATGATTACCGATACCAACGACGTGTACGACGTGCAAGCTCCGGAAGAAGTAAAACTGAGTAATGCCCTGCTGCAGGAATGGTCGGCCGCTATTGATGAAGTAGAAGTGCCGGAAGAAGTACTGAATACCATCCAGATTATCCGGATGAAGATTGAAGAATACAACGCGAAGCATACCGGTCGCGATAGCCTGGTAATGACCTACGACCGGCGCTGGAAAAAAATTATCCGCCTGCTGCGAACGGCTGCTTTTCTGAATGAACGAAACCGGGTAGACCTGATGGACTGCTTCCTCATGGTTCACTGCCTCTGGAATAAACCCGAGCAACTGGAAACTATTAAGGAAATTGTTGGCGAAAGCATTCGTAAGCACGGGTACTCAGTTACTACCCGGCTGGGAATGGTAAAGCGGGAACTGGATGCTTTTGAAAAGGAAGTAGACAAAGAAACCCGCATCCGCCACAATAAAACCGAAGAGCAACTGAAGCCCTACGAAGACGAATACTACGAATTGCTGAAAGATAACACCCAGTTCGAAGGAAAATACGTAAAACTGAATGATTTTAATAAGCTCAGTTATGCAAACGCAACCATCACCAATATTTACGACGAAGATAAAAACCTGCTCAACCGGCTGCAGGCCAAAAAAGGGGAAAAAGAACATACTATCGAAATTGTTCATAACTCCAAAACTTACACTTTCCCTATGAAAACCATGAAGGTTGAACGGGAAGAAATTGTGTATAAAGTGCCTCATCGCCTGGTAAAGCAATTCTGGGATGAACGCTTCGAGCAGTTGCACCAGTACATCGAGGAGCAGGAGTCCCGGCTCCGCGAGGAGTACCCCGACGAGCTGAATCACGTAAGCACAAACCTGTTCATCGACGAAAAACTGGCACCGATCGTTAAAGCTAACCACGAAGAGGTAGTGTCGGCCCTCGAACAGACCAAACTAAACCTCGAGAAACTAAAGTACAGCTACGATAATATTGAAGGATGATCAGTAAGGAATTACAGGAAGAATTCGACCGTTTTGTTGAGTTTGGGGAAATGCTCGACCGCCGTACCCGCAAATACGTAGTGCAGTACCTGGCTTCCCACATCGACTCCAAAGCAGAACAGGTGCCAGAAATTAACGACCAGTATTTTCGTTACTTCCGCTTTGCCCTCGACGATTTGTTCAGTGGCGACGAACTGGCCTACATCCTGAAAAATAACGAACATCTGTCCGAACAAATCGTGCAGGATACGCTCTACTGGCTTCGCAAAACCTACAAGAAGGTTGCTGGGAAAACCCCTTACGAAAACGAGTTGAAAGAACTGGATAACTGGTCGGTGTA
>CAZIWJ010000179.1:0-1363 GCA_964542855.1 uncultured Roseivirgaceae bacterium | reverse complement strand
AACGAGTTGAAAGAACTGGATAACTGGTCGGTGTACCACCTGAGGCATTTTATTCCCAAGTGGCAGTACATGATTAACCGCCTCGATGGCCGCTACCGTAAAGAACAGCTAAACCTAGATTTTTACCGGTCGAGGTTTAAGCAGGTTCTGCAGGGGCGTTCTTACGAGCAACTTGAAGCTAAAGACATTAAAGCTATCGATTTACTGCTTACCGATTTGCTTTCGCAATGGGACGCCCTGCTGCAGGCTAAAGTCCTGAAATACCAGCTCGAGAAAATGGAAGAGCACAAAGAAGAGTACAAGCAGAAGCTGGAAGCTAAAGCAGAGAAGTACAACCAGCTTACCAAAATGATCGATCCCTTTGCCCAGTACGTGGGCAATTACTGGGATATGTCGAGAGAGTTGTGGCAGGACGACAGCTTTGATGTTATTCAGCGCTACCGCGATTTGCTGGAAGACGAGGATTCTATCCAGCGGTTGGTCGATATCCTGGGTAAATTAAGGGAAGCGGAAACCGAACTGGAAGAGGAAACCTACGAGAAAACCCTCATTAACCGGGAGTGGGTAAGCGACCCACTCATGCGCTCCGAAATTGTGGGCGTACACGAAAGCGACGACCTGAACAACCTGATCAGTTCGGAAGTAAGTCTGCTCTCTGATGAAGACACCGAAACCATGTTCCTGAAAAAATACATGGAAAAAAACCTGCTTACCTTGCAGTACGAAGATCAGCGGCTGGTGGAAAGTGAAGATAAGGTAACCGAAGTAAACCGCAGAATTAAGCAGAAAGAAAAAGGGCCTTTTATTGTCTGCGTCGATACATCGGGCTCCATGGAAGGCGAACCCGAAGAAATTGCCAAAGTATTGTGTTTTGCAATCTGTAAATTAGCCGCAAGGGAAAACCGAAAGGCTTACCTGATTAATTTTTCCCAGAATATTCAAACCCTGGATTTATTAAACCTGGCCAACTCGCTCGACGAAATTGCCAAATTCCTGCGCATGAGCTTTCGGGGAGGTACCGATATTTCCCTTCCACTGTACGAAGCCGTTCGCCAGTTACAAACCCACGATTATAAAGACTCGGACGTACTGATTATATCCGATTTCATCATGTATAAACTCGATGAAAAGGTAATCCGGGAAATTGAGCACCAGCAACAAAATAAAGGAACGCAGTTCCACAGCATTATTTTATCGAAGTATCCGAACGAAAAGCTTATTGAAACCCTCGACAACAGCTACATTTACAACCCTGAAAAAAAGGGAATTATCAAGCAGCTTTATCAGGATGTAAAAGGCATTAACGAACGACTGATTTAAAGTACTGCGGTTTCCCCGTCTTCCGGAATTATCACCTGTTCGG
>CAZIWJ010000178.1:0-7622 GCA_964542855.1 uncultured Roseivirgaceae bacterium | reverse complement strand
TTGAAATAATGCAAATTGCATATTTTGTAAGCTAAACCGGCCAATAATGCACCGGTTTTAAAGCCACGAAGCTCAACGGAAAATCCTGCCAAAGCCTACCACTTATTCCTGCGGAAAGGCGGAAAGAGTACCGGGTATTCCCGGTCAACGGAGGCACCTGTTTACAAACCGGTGGTTAATGCAGTCGTGCTGATAACAGCTGGCGCTAATTGTACCGTTTACCCTCGGGCTACACTGGAAAAAGTTTTCCATCACGGGCTGTTGGGCCGGTATGGTTGGCGGTGCCGTGGTGCGGCTTATTTGCGCCATGCTGGAAACGATAACACCCTGGTAGAAATGGCTGCCAGGTTCGTTGCCGCGGTAAGCAGCAGCCGGTTGTACCCCGACAATAGCAGTGCTTATTTCGTGGAAAGGGAGCAGGCATCGGCTATATTGCAATCGCAATGAAAAAAAGAGCTGTTCCTGAAGTCCGGTTGGTATCGGCCCTGTTTACCACTGTTCAGCAACATCCTGAACTGTTTCAAAAGTGGTACAACAGGTTTGTTGCCCTGCACGGCCGGCTAAATACCCAGCGGCAAACTAATTTTCTGCAGTGGGCCGGTCGGTATGGCCTTACCCTTAAACAGGATAAAGATAATTTCCGGTTAATATTTGTGGTGCAGGGGCTTTACGTGCTCAACCTGCTTAGGATGGGTAATGCCGTATTATTTCAACGTGCGCTGGCAGCCCGGAAACTCACCAATCCGGCTACCTGGCAACGGGCAGGGTTAATTAACTATCTTTCGCCAACCGATTACCTGGTCCTGTTACAAAATAACCTAACCGCCGTAAACGAATACCTGTCCAATGCCCCGGTTCCGCAAGGCAATCCCCGCGATTTGTACATGCAAATGATTCCTTCCCCGGTACGCCACAGCCTGGGTGAGTATTATACGGCCAGCTGGTTAAGTAAAAGGGTTATTGAAGAAATTACCAGCCGGCATGAATTTAACCATAACCAAACGTTTCTCGATCCGGCCTGCGGTTCCGGGGTATTTCTTACCGCCATTATCGATGCCTTGCAACAGGAAACAGGGGGCAGAATTTTTCACCAGGTATATGGCATCGACTGCAATCCGCTGGCTGTACTGGCTGCTAAAACCGCTTACCTGCAGGCCTGGAAAAAGTATTTCGGAAGCATTCCTTCAAAAGGGCTTTTCCTTCCTGTGGTGGAAGCTGATACCTTGTTAGAAACCGATCGGTTAATGACAAAAGGCATTCCCCGAACCGACTACATCGTGGGAAACCCGCCCTGGGTAAACTGGGAATACCTGGGAGAAGATTACCGCGAGCGAACCCGTCCGCTGTGGGAGCACTATCGCCTGTTTACAGCCCGGGGAATAGATGCGGGATTTATTAAAGAAGACATTTCCTCGCTGTTCACTTACGTATCGGCCAATAAATTGCTGAAACCGGGCGGTACGCTGGCTTTTTTGCTGAAAACCAGTTTGCTGAAATCGGTAAAGCAGGGCCAGGGCTTTCGAACGTTTACGCTCCCCGATAATACAAAGCTGGCCCCGGAAAAGGTAATTTCGCTGGAGCAGGTAAAGCCATTTGAAGGCGTACAAACCCCTTCTGTACTGGTTTTATTTCATAAAGGTGCTGTGCTACGCTACCCGGTAACCTGGGAAGTGCTAACGTTAAGCGAACCGGGTAAGCCAGAGGTTAAGCAAACCCTGCAGGCAAGGCCGAGCCAAACCGGCAATCCTGCCAGCGGATGGACTACCTCTAACGCCAGTGAACCGATATACGGCACGGCACCCGAACGCTACCGACCTCGCACCGGGGTGTTTTGCGGGGGAAGCAATGCGGTATTTCAGTTTACCATCACCAGTAGTACAAATGTTGCAGTAGCGGCAGAAAATTACCTGGGTAAAGCCCGAAATAAAGTAGAACAGGTGTCGGGGCAGCTGGAAAAGGATTACCTGTACCCGCTGGTTACCGGTAGGGATATCGGGTTCTGGAAGGTTGGGTACGAACGGTACATCTTATGTCCGCATACTGCCGAAAGCAGAATGTACCCGGTTAAAATAGAAGACCTGCCCCCACTTACCCGTAATCATTTCAGTCGTTTTGAACCGGTGCTTCGGGCCCGGAAAGGATTTACCAGCATGGACAGGCCCATACACCAGCAGCATTATTATACTTTACAGCGCATCGGGAGGTACACTTTTGCTCCTTACAAAGTAGCCTGGAAGTACATTAGTAAAACCTTTACCCCGGTGGTAATAGAACCAGTAGTAGATAATTTCCTGGAAAACCGGGTACCGCTGGTGAACGAAAAGGTAATTTTTATTGGCCTGGAAAACCGGGTTGAAGCCTATTATTTGTGCGGAATACTATCGGCCAACCGCTACCGCAGGGCTATTGAAAGTACCATGATGAGCACGCAGGTATCGCCTGGCATTGTGATGAACCTGGAGATACCGGTTTTTGATGAGGATAATAAGAACCACGCTACAATCAGTAAACTGTGTGAAGAAGGGCACGGGTTAAAAGGGCAACTCGTAGAAGAATACCTCCAGGCTATTAGCCGGATAGTTGGTAAAAGCGCTTTTTTACAGGATTAGGGTCCTTATTTGTATTCATACACCCATTTAAGATATTTAAACGTGTAAACGTGGAGGAAGGGGGGGGCCTGTTAATCGTTAACCCGGCAGGGAAGGAGTACAACTTAGCACCAGCACCAGCTTTTGTTCAGTCATTGACCGGGAACGGATTTTACAGTACATCGCAAGCCTTGAAACTGGATTCTGTCGGGTAAAAAAATTAAATGCAGGTAACGGGAAAGTCGATTCCTAAATTAATCAATACACACCTGCTTTATTAGCGCTCCTGAATTCAGGTCGAGGCAGAGCAGGTATCCCTGGTTTGGGCGTTTGCCGTAATAAACGCAACCGTTGTCGAGCGATACGATCCGATGCTGGGATTTCAGCGACCGTTCAATTTCCTGTATTGGGGTGGGGGTATGGCCATGAATAATCGTTTTTCCTTTAGCCCGTTTCTCGTCGTAGTCCATTTCCCGGATGTACATCATGCCGTGGGCATCCCGCCAGGGGGCATCGCCCGGTAAATCGAAATTAAAACCGGCATGAACCAGCCAGTATTCATTTAATTCTAGGTATAATGGAAGGCTGCTGAAATAATCCAGGTAACGTTGGGGAAACTTCCCCTGCTCTAGCATTTTGCCAGTAAAATTCTGTGCCGCATAATCTGCCATTTTATTCGGTTCCTTCTCCGACGTAGTAAGGTAAAGCTGCTCGTGGTTTCCCCTAAGTACGTAAACCTGGCTGTGTTGCTTTTGAAGAGCCATTACTGTTTCGAGTACTGCCGGGCTTCGCGGTCCTTTGTTTACCAGGTCGCCCAGGAAAAAAAGCTGGTCTTTGGGCTGCAGGTTTACCGTGTCCAGTAAAGCATGCAGGGTGCGGGCGCAACCGTGCACATCGGGAATAACCAACTGCCTTCCAAACTCGGGCCGGTTTACATAAAATCCTAATGCGGTATAATTAATTAATGGGTACACAAAATGTAATCGGCACACCCTTCCAAATGTTTGTAGCTAGCCGTCTCAATACTTATTGAAGACACAATGGCATGAAAATAATCCTTGAAATAACAATTCAAGCCATTTTGACTGCTTATTGTGCCTGAATTAGTGCTGAAAACCATTATTTCCGCTCTGGCATTGGGTTTGATTATTATTGAGTAACCATTTAAAACTAATATAAAAGGAGATACATTATGAATACGCTTAAAAGATTTAACCCGAACACTGGCCTTAATCGATTCTTCGACGATTTCTTAACTCGCGATTTTGTAAACGATCCGGCAAAATACGGAAACGTGCCAGCAGTAAACGTTAAAGAAAACGAGCAGGCATTTAACCTGGAAGTAGCCCTGCCCGGTATCGATAAGAAAGACGTGAACGTTGAACTGGATAACGACGTGTTAACCATTTCTTACGAACATAACGCCAGCAAGGAAGAACAAGGAGATCAATACACTCGACGAGAATTCCGCCAGTCTGCTTTTAAACGCTCTTTCCGTTTGCCGGAAGGTAAGGTAAATGCCAACGATATCAAGGCCGAATATAGTAATGGTGTGCTGCACATCACTCTTCCCAGGCAGGAAGAAGAAACAAAGAAGGCAAAAGCCATTGAGATAGTATAAGCATAAGTAGTTAGTGAAGCAATGATGGAAAGGACGAGCGATATTCGCTCGTCTTTTTTTATTTTTGTACTTCAACAGAAGGAATCCAGATTAAACCAGACAATGCACCCATGAAAAAAATTATGACTAACCTGCTGCCCGCCATACTGGGAAGCATTATTACGCTGGGAGCGTACGAATTTATTTATCAGGAGAATAACCAGAACCTGGCAAGCCCGGCTTTGCCTCAAGCTGCCCTGTATGCTGCTAAAAATAATCTTACAGCTGCACCTTTATCATCCGGTTACCCGGCTAGCTTTAATTTTACGGCAGCAGCCGAAAAGTCGATGCCGGCCGTTGTGCACATCATGAGCACCCAAACCCAGGCCCAGCAGCGCAGCCAAAATCCGTTCCGGGAATTTTTCGATGACGATTTTTTCGGGCCTTTTTTTTACGAGGGGCCGCGCGAAGGGCAGCGTGAGCCGCAGGTAGGCAGTGGATCGGGCGTAATCATCAATGCCAATGGCTACATTGTAACCAATAACCACGTTATTGAAGGGGCCGAAAAAATTGAAGTGTCATTAAACGATAACCGAACGTACGAGGCTACGGTAGTGGGTACTGATCCGGATACCGATATAGCCGTGGTCCGGATCGAAGATACGGACCTGCCTTACCTGGATTTTTTTAATTCCGATCAGGTAAAAGTAGGCGAATGGGTGCTGGCTGTGGGAAATCCGTTCAACCTCAACTCTACGGCTACTGCCGGTATAGTAAGTGCCAAGGCTCGTAATATCAACATCCTGCGCGACCAGTCGGCCATTGAGTCTTTTATTCAAACCGATGCCGCCGTTAACCCGGGCAACAGCGGCGGGGCCCTGGTTAACCTGGAAGGTGAGCTGATTGGAATTAATACGGCTATTGCTTCTCCAACCGGTTCCTATTCGGGCTACTCTTTTGCCGTTCCGGCAAACATCGTTAAGAAAGTTGTGGATGACCTGATAGAGTACGGTACCGTTCAACGGGCCTGGCTGGGGGTAAGCATTCGCGATGTAACCAGCCAGTTGGCCGAAGAAGAAGGGCTTAACGTAATATCGGGCGTGTTTGTTGATACCGTACTGGCCAACAGCTCGGCAGCCGACCTCGGGCTGAAACAGGGTGACGTAATTATCGCGGTTGATGATAAAGAAGTGAACACGGCCCCGGAACTGCAGGCAGCAATTGGCACCCATCGTCCCGGCGATAAAGTAACTTTGTCGTGGATCCGCGCCGGGAAGGAGCAAAGCAAAACCGTTACGCTAAAAAACCGGGAAGGCAGCTATACTATCGTGGAACGCCGAAAAACAACCAGTGTGGCATCCCTCGGTATAGAATTACAGGAACTGTCTGGCGATGAAAAACAGCAACTGGGTATTGAAAACGGGATACAGGTAAGCCGTTTGTACGCCGGTAAAATCAGAAGCGAAACCAACATGGAAGAAGGGTTTATCATAACCCGCATTGATGGTAAGCCGGTAAATAGCGTTGCCGATGTTAATAGTGCCCTGGAAGGAAAAAGCGGAGGAGTGTTGCTGGAAGGCGTATACCCCGATCGTGAAGGAGAATACTACTATGCCTTTGGCATGTAAAAGCAGGTTAAATGAAAAAGTACCCGGTTTTAATGGTATGCTGGCTTGTCCCATTGTTGCTGCTGGCCCAGCAGCGGGAAGCCGTTCAGTTGTATCAGCAAGCGGTTGAAGCGGCTGAATCAGGCGACCCCTATGTGGCTATCGATGCGCTTAACCGGGCCGTAGCTATTAATGCCGGGTACCTGGAAGCCTACCAGCTCCGGGCTCAGCTCTATGCCAACCGGCAGCGTTGGGATAAAGCCTATTCCGATTACACCATTGTGCTGTTCATGGACTCGCTGAATATACCCGCACGGATGGGGCGGGGCCTGGCTGCCCTGCGAACGGAACGGTACCACCGGGCCCTGGACGATCTGGACTTCATATTAAACCATCCGGAAAAGGAAACCAGTGCCATTTATTACCAGCTTAGCGATCGCGGGGAAGGACCAGCAACTACCGGTATATTTACCATGCAGGGTAACAAGGCCGAAATTTATCACTTGAAAGGGCAGGTGCTGAAAGAAATGGAACGCTGGCAGGAAGCATCGGATGAATATACCCGGGCCCTGGCCGTGAGGGAACAAGCGGAATGGCTGGTAGAGCGGGGGCAGATTTATGAGCACCTGCAGAATACGGCCCTGGCCATAAAGGATTATAAGCAGGCCCTGAAGCTGAGTCCAGACAATCGCCAGGCCCTTTTCTTTTTGGGAGAACTGCAACCCGAAAACATTACACTTTACAACCGTGCTATTGAATACGCCCCCTACGACCCGGCAGCCTGGCTGCAACGCGGCATCATAAACTTTAACTCCGGCAGGTTGGAAGCTGCCCTGAGCGACTTTTTTAAAGTGGTGGAACTGGATAAAGCAAACGTAGATGCCTGGTTGTACCAGGGAATGATTTACCAGCGATGGCAAAACTACAGCAAGGCGCTGGAAGTAGTGAACAGGTCCATTAAACTGGATGGCTCCCGGAGCAGTGCGTACAGCAACCGGGGCAATATATTTTTTAAGCAGGGCAATTATCAAGAAGCCATTCGTAATTACCTGGTTGCTTTAGGGCTAACACCGGAAAAAGCTAACGTGTATTATAACCTGGGGCTGGCTTACCGGGAAACCGGTGAAGAAAAAGAAGCCTGCAAAAGCTTCCGCCAGGCTAAAGCACTAGGCCTGCAGCGGGCAAAGAAGGTGGTAGCTTCGTTCTGTAAAGAAAAGTGAAATTGAAATATATTATTAAAGATTAAGTGGTTTACATATCAGAAAAGTTCAATTATTAAGTAAAATATATTAATTTAAATCTTGTTTTTTGGTTATTAGGTTTTCTTTGCAGATTTTTATGATTGAATAGTTTTTTGCGCAAAGAGAGCTTACTAATATAAGAATGGAACTGATCATACCTGTAGTCCGAGCCGCGTCAGGCCGCAAGTTTTTACTGGTACTGATACTGGTTGTACTGAGTACATCCTTTTTTTCTGCATACGGCCGGCAGGCTGCTGATACCACAGTGAATGTAATAGTAAATGACACCACGCTTACTTACGACGGAAATGAAAAGGAAGTCTCCTACCAATTATTCATAGATGGCATTGAAGTTAGCAGCGACACCATTGCAACCGACACTACTTACAATGGCCTGCCAACAAAACCCATAGATTCCGGAACTTACAACGTAGTAGTAACTGTAACCAAACCCAATTACACCGGCTCGGATTCGGGCATATTAGTAATTGATCCGGCCCCGCTAGCAATTACCATCACCAATGATACATTCACTTACGATAGTACGGCGCAGGAACCGGAATTCACTACCACCCCGGCAGGAATT
>CAZIWJ010000177.1:0-7640 GCA_964542855.1 uncultured Roseivirgaceae bacterium | reverse complement strand
TCATGCACCAGCCGGGCGGTTTTCTTCACCGGCCGGGAAGCATTTTGCAGGGGCTTTCCCGAATATTTCCCCTGGGCCAGGCTACCCTGGGCCTGTACCTGGATACCAAAGCGGCGGCAGTGTTCCAGCGTGCCGGGGGTAAAATTAGTCTGCGTACCTTTGTAAGTATTCATCTGCACCCCTTCATCGAGCCAGTGCAGGTGGCCCAGGCTGAGTTCCAGCTGGTTTACAATCATCGGGGCCGAAAGGTAGGCCTGCAAAAACTGCATTTGGTGCAGGTGCATGTTCGACACCCCAAAGTACAGCACTTTACCCGATACGTACAGTTCGTAAAACAGCTCGGCAATTACTTCCGGTTCCATGAGCGGATCGGGGCGGTGCAGCATCCAGAAATCGAGGTGATCGGTGTTTAGGTTTTTCAGCGACTGTTCCACCTGCTGGCGGAGCCACTGCCGGGAGAAATCGTAGTAAGCAAACCCCCTGCCTTTTTCCGGTAACCGGATACCCGCTTTCGATTGCAGGTACATTTGCGACCGCAACGAGGGGTTGTTGCTTAACACCTTTCCGAATACCTGCTCGGCTTTGCCCCGGGTGTAGATATCGGCATGATCGAAAAAATTAATGCCGGCTTCCAGGGAGGTATTTACAATGCGTTCTGCTTCGTGGAAGTAAGTTTGTTTCGGGGGTGTAGTAGTTCGGTTACCACCCAACTCCATACATCCGTAGGCAATCCGGCTGATGTTTGGAATGTAGTTCTGGAGGGGAATAATGCTCATAGCCGCTGAAGATAGCACTTTTCACAGGCCCTGCAAGCCGGGTAGGGGAATCCTTGTTGTGATGTAAAATATATCGAATCGATAGGCATAATATGATACATTCTTACACGGGAAGGTTATGCATTTATTGCCAAACGATACCTATGGACCGGGGCTGTACGTTGTAAAACACCCGATTCACCGTGAAGTAACGTGGGTTACCTGAAAAGAAGAAACCTTTACAGGGCAATATTGCTACCTATGTCATCTATCTGATCGCCGTAGAGTTGCCACACTAAATTTCAAATTGTAAAACAGGCTAGCAAAAACATTCAATAACGGTTGGGGTAATCAGGATGAATAATAAACAGGAAAAGGCTTTTTGCTATGCTCGTTAGTGTTGTTTTTTTATTTCTCTTGCTTAGGAAATACCAGAGCGTAATTTCTATCGCCAATAAGTTTTCATCATCCGAAAGGTTAAGTTAATTCTCGGGCGCTTTACTTTCCGGTTAGGGGATAACCGGTGCAGCCAGTGCATTTAGATTATTCCTTTCATCACTAGCAAACTGCCGTGCTCCAGCCAAAGGTCAACCTTCTCACCAGTTCGTTTGTGCCTGAAGGAAAACTTTCGCTCTGTCCCGAAACTGATCGGGGCAATTACCCCGTTTTCCTTCAGTTCTTCTTCCGCATCGCTGTGCCAGGTCATCCTCTCTTCTCCGCCGCGGTACAAATTTAGCAGGCAGGAATTAAACAACACTCCGGTTTTCTGTTCTACTTCATTTTTCAGGCTCAACAACCCGGCAGTCCAGGGCAGTGCTTTTTTAAAAAACCGGGAATAAGTATATTCAAAGGGCTGATCGCCGCACCAGGCTACTTTATGTCTGGTGGTAATTATTTTGCCATATAATAATGGCCTGGTCAGATTCCCAGGGAATCTGTTCCTGCAACAATTGCAGGTTCTGGCTGGCTGTTTCTATTGGAAAAATGTTTACCGTAGTAATTTACGGTTTCTTCATAAGGTAGCCTGTTTCGGGTATAATCGGGATATTGATGAAATAATTCGTACGTGTTTTTCACTTGCTACGAAAGGTTGAGTTGGTGTAAATGATTATGATCACCTGAAAATATGAATAGCCTCTCCTCATGCGAACTATACTCATCACTTTTTTTTAATTTGTTAATAGACATATTTGTTATTATCTTTATTACTAAGATAAGCGTTTAAAGTAAACTTATTTTTATTCATAATTTAATAAACTATCATAATGAGCAACATCCAAGCTACAGCTGGGGAGGCACTTGCCAAGCCCCGCTTTAAAGACCAGTACGAAAATTATATTGGAGGCAAATGGGTAGCACCAACCAAGCAACAATACTTTGAAAATGTATCACCTGTTGACGGGCAGGCATTCACTAAGATTCCCCGTTCTTCTTCAGAAGACGTTGATTTAGCACTCGATGCTGCCTGGGCTGCTGCTCCGGAGTGGAATAACTCTGCAGCGGCTTATCGTAGCAATCTGCTATTGAAAATTGCTGACAAAATGGAAGCCAACCTGGAAGTTTTGGCCCGTGCCGAAACCTGGGATAACGGAAAAGCGCTTCGCGAAACCACAATTGCCGATATTCCTTTAGCTGTCGATCACTTCCGTTACTTTGCCGGTGTGATCCGTTCTGAGGAGGGCTCTGCGGCTGAACTGGATTCCAATACGGTATCACTAAACATTCCCGAGCCTTTGGGCGTGGTTGGCCAGATTATACCCTGGAATTTTCCAATCCTGATGGCCGTGTGGAAACTAGCTCCTGCCCTGGCGGCCGGTAATTGCGTAGTGCTGAAGCCAGCCGAGCAAACCCCGGTAAGCATATTGATATTTATGGAACTGATTGAAGGTATTCTTCCTGACGGCGTAGTGAACGTAGTAAACGGTTTTGGCGTGGAAACTGGTAAGCCTCTGGCTTCAAGCCCTCGTATTAACAAGGTGGCTTTCACCGGGGAAACCACTACTGGTCAGCTAATTATGCAGTATGCGGCTAAGAATATCATTCCGGTTACATTAGAACTGGGTGGAAAGTCGCCTAACATATTCTTCGAGAGCGTCATGGAAGCTGATGATGAGTTCTTCGATAAGTGTCTGGAAGGCGCGTCCATGTTCGCACTGAATCAGGGCGAAGTATGTACTTGTCCTTCCCGAATTTTGGTTCAGGAAAGTATTTACGATGCCTTCATTGAGCGAGTAAAGGAACGCGTGGAGAAAATACAACTGGGCCATCCACTGGATATGAACACCATGATGGGTGCGCAGGCTTCCAACGACCAGTACGAAAAAATTCTGAGTTACATTGAAATTGGTAAGGAAGAAGGCTGTGAAGTAATTACTGGTGGAGAAGCAGCATACAACGAAGGCCTGGAAGGCGGTTATTATATTCAGCCTACAATGTTGAAAGGTAATAACAAAATGCGCGTGTTCCAGGAAGAAATCTTCGGCCCTGTGGTTTGTGTAACCACTTTTAAAGATGAAGCTGAGGCTCTTGAAATCGCTAATGATACACTGTACGGATTAGGTGCTGGTTTATGGACCCGCGACACTCACCAGGCGTACAAGATTTCCCGCCAGGTTCAGGCCGGTCGGGTTTGGGTAAACTGTTATCACCTGTATCCTGCTCACGCTCCATTCGGTGGATATAAGAAGTCTGGTTTCGGTAGAGAAAACCACAAAATGATGCTGGATCACTACCGCCAAAACAAGAACATGCTGATATCCTACGACAAGAAAGCAATGGGATTCTTTTAGTAGATGATACAACGTGTATTAATTACCGAAGCAGCATCTAAGCTTATTGATGAATTGAAAGAGGAACACGGTCCGCTGATCTTTCATCAAAGCGGGGGGTGCTGCGACGGATCCGCCCCCATGTGTTTTCCGGAAGGAGACCTCATGATGAATGATAGCGATATCCTGCTGGGTGAAATTAACGACTGTCCATTTTACATGTCGGTCGACCAGTTTAACTACTGGAAACATACCCAGCTAACCATTGATGTAGTGCAGGGGAGGGGTGCAAGCTTTTCGGTCGAAATTCCCAGGGGAGTTCGATTTATTGTCAAATCCCGCCTGTTTACTGCAGAAGAAATGGATAACCTGGCTCCGGTATCTTCACCGGCATAATTTAAATAAGAATAGTGTGTAACCGTTACACTATTTGCAATAAGTTCAGTATCAGTGAAAAGAGACACAAAACTTTGTGTCTCTTTTTTATGAATATAATCGGGCACTCTCCCACCCAATGATCGCTGCCTTGCGCGTACAACCCCAACGATAACCACCCACCGTTCCCGCCGCTTGCACCACCCGGTGGCAGGGAATTAAATAGGCTACCGGATTATTGCCAACTGCAGTACCCACCGCCCGGGAGGCCGATGGCATCCCGATTTCACCGGCTAACTTCCCGTAGGTAGATAGTTTTCCTTCCGGAATTTTTAATAAACTTTCCCATACTTTTAACTGGAAAGGTGTGGACTTCAGGTGCAGCTTAATTTTGGGAAGTGCCTGCCCGTGCAAAACCTGTAGGGCCGCCTGCTGCATCGCATCCGGTTCCTGAATAAACAAGGCATCGGGAAACTGCTTCACCAGGTTATCGATTGTATGTTCTTCCTCAAAAGCCAGGTAACATATTCCTTTTGCAGTAGAGGCCACCAGTATATGTCCGAAAGGCGTGGAATTAAAGTGGTAACGGACGGTCAGCTCCTGTCCGCCATTTTTGTATTCGGCCGGGGTCATAACTTCAATATTTACAAACAAATCGTGCAGCCGGCTGGTATCGGAAAGCCTGGTTTCGTAAGCGGTATCGAACAAAGTGGTTTGCCGGTTTTCCTGTAGCAACCGTTTGGCATGGTTCACACTGATGTATTGAAAAAACTTTTTCGGGCTGGTACCGGCCCACTCGATAAACAACCGGTGAAAATGGGAGGGGTTCAGGTGAATCCGCTCAGCAATTTCATCTAGCGATGGCTGCTGCTTATGGTTGGCTCGGACGTAAATGATGGCCCGGGCGATGCGCTGATAACGCAGACTTTCGGTTGAGGTCATGAATTTTATATTTAAATTTTAAGTGACAAAAGTTTGTGTTTATTTCCAATTGAAAAATTTGAATCTTACGAAAACCGGGCCTTTTGCTGAACTATCAATTCTCTCCTTTCGTATCTTAGAAATTAAGAATCAAAAACTAAAAGCTTTTACCGGTATATCCGGAAACATACAAGGAGAAATGACAAAAATGCCAGCTATTACCTTACTCGATGGTGGCCTCGGCCAGGAAATTTACAAGCGATCTAATCAACCAGCCCATCCACTGTGGTCGGTACAGGTGATGCGCGAAACGCCCGAACACGTTCAGGCTGCCCACGAAGACTTTATTCGGGCAGGTGCCCGGATTATTACGCTGAATACGTACACGGCAACACCCACCCGGCTGGCCCGCGACGGAAAGCCCGAATGGCTTGTACCGGTACAGCAAAAAGCCATGGAAATTGCCCATAACGCCGTTAAAGCTACTGGGAAGCCGGTCCAGGTTGCGGGTTGCCTTCCACCTCTTGTTGGAAGCTACTCGAACGATTCGCGTAGTGAAGCAGAACTGCTAGAAGAATACCGCAAAATTGTGGAGGTGGAAAAAGATGGGGTAGACCTGTTTATTGCCGAAACCCAATCGAACGCCAAAGAAGCACGAGCCGCTACAAAAGCAGCTTCTGAATCGGGAAAAAAGGTGCTGTTAAGTTTTACGCTCAGCGACGATGGATCCAACACCCTGCGATCGGGCGAAACGCTGGAAGCGGCCATTGCTACGCTGAACCCAAAACATTATGATGCGCTGCTGTTCAACTGCTCTTTTCCCGAAGTCATCGGTAAGGCCATGTCCGTCGCCGGCAAAACCGGGAAGCCTTTCGGCGGATATGCTAACGGTTTTACCTCAGTGGAACCTTTGAAACCGGGTGGAACGGTCGACTCCCTCACGGCACGCGATGATTTAAACGAACAGCGATACGCCGAACTGGTGATGGACTGGGTTAAACAGGGTGCTACTATTGTTGGGGGATGTTGCGAAGTGGGCCCGGCTCACATTGCAATTCTGCACAACACCCTGGTAAAAGAAGGGTACGAAGTGAAGGGGCAATAGTTAAATTTATTAGGACCTGTTTACCAACTCATTCAGATGGCTTTTTATCGTGACTGAAAACGGCAAGAGGGTAAAACCAAGCTCCTGCCTGGCTTTTTCTGAAGAGTAGTGATAACTGGGCATTCAGAAACCGGGTAACCTTTATATTAAAACCGATTGGGCGGTTCAACAGCCGTTCCAATCCGGAAAAAAGAAAGCCGCAAACCACCACCAACCATACCGGAACCGGAACCAGCAGAGCACCATAGCCCCGTTCCTTTATTACCAACTAATAAAACTCCCTATAAGTAAATTGCTGACCCGACAGAATATAATTTTCTCCTTTTCTTCCTTTTTGAACAGCTGAAATAATGGCCTGCTTCAGGGTATAATCCAGTAACCGGTTTGAACTAGGGGTTCCCACTCGCGGATCAATAATGAAAGTAGGATTAACAATTACGGCATCCAGTCCGTGCCGTTGAACCGCCTATCGTACAATAGCCTCGGCTTTAATTTTCGAATTGATGTAACTCAGGTGAGTAGAAGATTGAAGTACCCGATGTGCTTCGTTACCCGGATGGATAGGCGTGCCGGGTTTCAGCGTATTGGCTGTGCTAACGAAAATGAATTTTTCACATCAGCAGCCATTGCAGCATTCACCAGTTGCCGAACGGCCTGTACATTTATCCGGTCCTGGCAAGGGTTGGCAAAAGCCCTCATGGGGGTATCAGCAGCGCAGTGAATAATAACATCTATGCTGCAGGAAATACTTTTCAACTTGTTAGTTAAATCGCAGGTAATCCCGGTTACCGGAAAGTTGAACTCCAGGGCTTCCGGATTTCGGCTCATCCCAAATACTTTGTACCCGGCTTCATACGCCCGGCGGGCTACGGTGCGGCCCAGCAGGCCGGTAATTCCGGTCACTAATATGTTCATTAGTTTGAGTTCAACGTTACTTTGGTTTTAGTAAAGATGTAAATGTGAAAAAGATTTGGTTAAAATAATCACCTCTTTGACCAATTTCATAAATGCAGGAAAGTAACTCTAGCTGTTAATCTGTAAGCGCAGGCTAACGGTTGGGATTCCGTCGTTCCGCAGCTTATACCCACTTAGCTCGACTTAAGCAATTTGAAATGCTGGTTAAAAAGATTCAATACGATTCACAAAGCACTTTTTTAAATATTTAACATCCCATTTTTAAACCGACGCTAAAAATTAAATCAAAAAATATGTCTTGTTTTGGTTGAATAGCTGTTCGCAATTTGAAAAGTGCAAAGGCTGAACTAAAGTATGCTGTCTTAAAACAAAAATAATTACACGCAAAACGAAAATGATTTCACTTATCTTTTTTAATGATACCGTTATCATTTGAGTGACAACAGTTATACCTGTTAAGAGATTATTTAAGGCTTTTTAGGCTAGTTCTAAAAAAGTTAAAATTAGTTTTTTGCTTGCTGTGTACAGGCTTAACGCCATTACTTCGCACTTTAAAATAGCTAATCTACTGTTTATGTTTAACGTTTAGGGTAGGGTAACATCTCAGAATAAGCTTCTCCTCTCAACGTAAGCTTTCTGTTAGTGATGCTCAGAAAAATGTTTGGAACTCAATAATCTATTCAGGAATAATAGAACCAGATCCGGTTTCACAGGGCAAAAAAATAGAGACGAAATGAATTCGCCTCTAATACTTGTTGCTCTCCCTCTTGGACTCGAACCAAGGACCTACTGATTAACAGT
>CAZIWJ010000176.1:0-7685 GCA_964542855.1 uncultured Roseivirgaceae bacterium | reverse complement strand
AGGGTAGATAGCGATTCGGTTTCAGTAGCTACAGTAACAATGTCTTTTGCAGCTTCCATACTTTCAGTAGATTCAGCTTCTGAAGTTTCGGTAGCAGGAGCTTCTTCCGTTTGAGCAGCTTCCTTATTACCACCACCACATGCATTGAGCACGATGGCAAGGGATAAAATAAATACAATTCGTAACATAACAATATTTGAAGTTTAGTATCTCCCCAATAACTGTTTACTGTTTTGCATTGTTTAGAAATGTACCTTTTAATTACACATGCTACAACATTATTGCATTTGCTAGTTGGCCGGCCCTTCGTATTTCGCCTCTTCCAGGATGTACATCAGCTGATAATTGTCGTAATCATTCAGTACCAGCTTGCCTTCCAGCCTGATGGGCTCGTCGGTGTATTCTATGGGCTCGGCCATGTAAACTTCCATAACGGTTTCCGGGCCGCCTACGCCACAGAAAAAACAGGCGCTTACCGGTAAAGAAGACAGGATAAAGTGCTCCGGTTCAAAAACCCCGTCTAGCCCTCCCGAAGGAATAATATAGCCAGTTAACGAAACCGTCTGTTCGCCCAGTTTTTTCACCTTTTCCGAAAATACCGGTACGTACAATTCACCGTATTCGTCTTCGGTAATTTTATAATCTACCTTCGATAAGGTTTTCCAAACGCTTTCTCCACCCTGGCCGAATACACTGTACGTCAGTAAAAGGAGCGAGAAGCTGAATATTATCCGTTTCATAATTTATTTGTATGGGTATCAATACAAATATAATAATCCTGCATTAAGCTGTTGAATAGAAAAAGAAATGAGTGGCTCTACGGATACTTACATTGGTACAACCGGGATTTAGACAGAAAAATTACCCGGAAATGCTAACCTTATCGTAATGCAATGCTTCGAACCGGTGAATACGGGTGGTTTTGGCATGATAATACACTTTCACCATGAGGTCGAATAACACACAGGACTTCACCTGGTACTCACCTACCGTTTCTTTCTGCAGGTATGTACCGTGCGTAAACACAAGATCGTGCTTGTCGTACCAGGGCAATGTGTTAAATTCGTTTGAAGTCATGTTTCAATATAGCGCTTGTAATCCTGTTCACCTGACCTTTAAAGAAGGGTTTCTTACACGTGCACAGTTTTGGAAGATACTCAACAACAGGCAATTGGTTTATTGAAATAGGTTTTCCTAACCAGTTGATTATTAATACGATACAAATCTAAAGGGTTTCGCATATTACATTCTGGGAATTCCATTCTGGGTTGCTTTATCAAACACAGATTGGTCAGGTAAACGACGAAAAGTGCTTAAATCATATAAAACATTACGTATTTTTTTGCTGAAAATGATTAATTAAAGATTTATTGAAATTTTGTTCTGGTTAGCGGAAATTCAGGATTCAATTGCCGAAAAGGCCAACTTTTGAGGGCATCGTTGCCCCTTACGGCAGATAAAATTGGTGAAGTGCAGCGATTAAAAGGGAATTTGCCGCCCAAAGGATAAAGTTTTAACAGGCTTTAAGTTTTTACACATTTAAAATTTACGGTTCATGGCTACCCAAAAAGTTACTTTCAGCAATAAAACCGGGGAAACGTTATCGGCACGGCTCGACGTACCGGCCGACAATCATCCGGTTGCCTACGCATTGTTTGCCCACTGCTTTACCTGCAATAAAAACCTCAAGGCAGTGAACTCAATTAGCCGCTGCCTGATGCAGAAGGGGTTTGCCGTACTGCGCTTCGATTTTACCGGCCTGGGTGAAAGCGAAGGCGATTTTGCCGACACGAATTTTTCATCGAACGTGGATGACCTGCTTTCTGCAGCCCGGTTCCTGGAAGAAAAATACGAGGCCCCGAACCTCATGGTGGGCCACTCCCTTGGCGGGGCGGCAGTGCTTATGGCTGCGGGAATGCTGAAGAGTATCCGGGCCGTGGCTACAATCGGGGCTCCGGCTAATCCCGAGCACCTTACTCAATTGTTCCAGGACAGCGTGGAAACAATTAATAACCAGGGTAAGGCTTCGGTAAAACTGGCGGGCCGCACGTTTACCATCAAAAAGCAGTTTATCGACGACCTGGAGGAAACCCACATGCAACGGGTAATTGAAGAGCTGAAGAAGCCTGTTTTAATTATGCATTCCCCGCAGGATAACACCGTGGGGATTAACAATGCAGCCGATATTTATACTGCCGCCGTGCACCCGAAGTCTTTTATCTCCCTCGACGGAGCAGATCATTTACTTTCTAACGTGGCCGATGCGCAATACGTGGGGGAAACAATCGCCACCTGGGCTAATCGCTACCTGGAAATACCTTCCCCGGAAAATCAAAAGCACCTGGTAACCGATAAACAGGCCGTGGCCCGGGTAACCGAAGGGTTTACTACGGAAATTGTGGCGGGCAACCACAGTTTTATGGCCGATGAGCCCACAAAAATTGGCGGGAAGGACCTGGGGCCATCTCCTTACGAATTACTCATGGGGAGTTTGGGGGCCTGTACAGCCATGACCATCCGCATGTATGCCGATCGTAAAAAATGGCCGCTCGAGGAAGTGAAAGTGCACCTGCAGCACCAGAAAGATTACCTGCAGGATTGCGAAAACCACGATAATAAACAGTCGCTAATCGATATTGTAGAGCGGGAAATTGAACTGGAAGGGAACCTGGACCAAAAACAGCGCACCCGCTTACTGGAAATAGCCAACAAATGCCCGGTGCATAAAACGCTGGAGAGTAAAGTGAAAGTTATTACCAAAGAGGTAAATAAAACCCCCGATTAACCCGGGTTATTTTCCAGGAAATGCTCGGCAATGGCCACGCCATTGGGTATCGACCGGATCGTCCACCAGAGTTTAAGCGTTTGCCGGGTGGCCGGGGCCAACGGCCAGTCGATAGTATCGTTTGCCCGTATTCGTTCACCAAGTTGGTTCATGGTGAGCGCAGCTGCCACTGAAACGTTCAGGCTTTCGGTAAAACCGACCATGGGAATGTGCAAAATGTAATCGGCCCGGTTCATAACCTGTTCACTAACCCCTTCGCGTTCCAGGCCAAAATATACCGCAACTTTTTCTTCCAGCGGAAGCGTTTGTGGTGTGTAAGCCCGCTGGTGCGGAGAAGTAACTACCAGCTTGTAGCCCTGGCTACGAATAGTATCGAGGCAACGGTTTACGTTATCACCGGGGCCGTTGTAAATGTGGATATTGATCCATTTCAAAGCGCCGCGGGCCATCCGGGTAGAAACCTTGTACTCGTACTCGTTTTCAATGATGTGCAGGTCCTGGATGCCGAAACAGTCGCAGGAACGCACCACAGCGCTGGCGTTTCTTTCCTGGAAGGTATCTTCCACCACGGTGGTAAGGTGCTGCGTCCGTTTACTGAGTACTTCCTCCAGCCGGGCATTCCGCTCCGGGGTTAAGTAGGGCTCAAGGTACTGAAGCAACGATTGCTGCACCGTACCGGGCAAGGCCTCGATAAAATTTTTTTTCATTTTTCATTAACCATTACATGCAACCGGTCATAAGGAAATGCAGAGCAACAATTCGCCGGTTATGGCAAGGTTGTTGGGCTGAACGAGGATGTTGGAGATCAAAATTAAAAACCAAATGAAAAATCTACGTATTTCTGCCCTTATTTTATTGGCCGGTACGGCCATGTGGTCCTGTAATGAAGACGACGAAGGCACTGTTGCCCCACCCGAAGAAGTAATTGACGAACAAATTGTAGTGGACGAGTTTTACGTGGAAGGTGAAGTTACTACCATGGTAGACCTGGCCGATAATGAAATTTCCGTTAATACCGGGTCAACACCTAACGGGAGAACACTAAATACCAGTCCGGTTTCCCGATGCGAATCATTCAGTGCGGTGTTTACAGACGGCGTACTGGTACTCGATTTCGGCGACGGCTGCACCGGGGTCGACGGCAAAGAGCGCAGCGGAACAGTAACCGTAGCTTATAACCCGAATAACCCGTTTGGCGATAAGTCGCTAACGTTCAATGACTTCGAGGTAGATGGTAACCGCCTGAACGGCACAGTTAGAGACTACGACGTAACGATTGAATTCGGGAACCAGGAGGGAACCTTTGCTTTCAGCCGGGAGTACCAGGGCGTGGTTCTTGAACTGGATGATGATACTTCGTTCGAACTAAATGCCGACCGTACGTTTACGGCTACTTTCGAGGGGCAGAGCCTGGAAGATTTTAATTTCACTTTTAAAGTAGAAGGAAGTTCAACCGGTGTGAACCGCGAAGGGGTATCTTTTTCTTCAGAAATTACCAGCCCAATTACCATAGACTTTGCCTGCATTGCGGAAGGAAATGAATACCCTTCTTCGGGTGTAATAGCCATTACCGGCAACAAGGGTACGTTCAACGTGGATTTCGGTGACGGTACCTGCGACAACACAGCTACTGCTTCGGTAGGCGATTTTACTACCGAAATTAATCTGGGCGATTAGTAAAACCTTTTAATCTATATCACTGTACTATTAAGCCGGGTTTGTACATCAATCCCGGTTTTTTTATTGTATAAGATGGCTGTGAAAATAACTTTAACAGTTGGCATCTTGTTGAACTATACGACTGATCGTAAATATGAAAGCAGATCCTGATAAAACCATAGACCGTAAAGCCATTGTAGCCTGGCGTACGGTTGGTGGGCTGCGATCGCTGGTATTTTGGATAGCTCCCGCAGTAATTGTGCTTTTTGCACTGGCAGGTAACTTATCCTGGTGGATTTTCTACGCTACGCTCGCTTTTGCCGTGTTGAACACCACGCTGGCCATGTTCATTATTCCGCCCCTGCGTTGGAAATACTGGCGATACGCGATCGATGAAAAAGAAATTGATTTAAAAAGGGGTTTCCTGTTCATTACCCGTACCCTGATCCCGATTAAGCGGGTTCAGCACGTTGATACCCGGCAGGGACCTATTTTCCGCGATCTCGGATTAAGCTCGGTTACCATTTCAACTGCCGCCACGGTTCATGAAATACCGGCCCTGAACCAGGAAGTTGCTGAAGAATTAAGAGAAGTAATTGCAAAATATGCCCGATTATCAGCAGACGATATCTGAACCGCAGCATCAACATCCGGTTGCTGCCTTAACCAATGTACTGGACCTGGTGCGCAGGAACCTGTTTACCCTGTTCATTATCTTTTTCCTGAGCGGGCAGCGGGAGTCTACGGCTTTCTTTAACCTGTTTTTCCTGGGGGTTACCCTGGTGGTGCTCCTCATTTACGGGGTGCTGAGCTGGCAAAGGTTTACTTTCCAGGTTCAGGATAACAAGTTCGTTATTAAATACGGTGTTATTTCAACCAATACCCTTTCGTTAACGACCGACCGCATCCAGGTAATTGACATTTCTGCCGGCCCGGTTCAACGGCTGTTCGGCCTGGTGAGGGTGAAAATACAAACGGCCGGGGCTTCTTCAAAAGAAACTGAAATCAGTGCCATTTCCCGGGAACGGGCAGAGCAGTTGCGAAACATACTGCGTTCGGGTAAAGCAGAACCCACGGTTAGCGAAAACAAGGAAGAGGAGATACCGGCAAAAGAAATGAAGCTCAGCGCCGAAGACCTGGTTCTTACGGCTTCTACTTCCGGTAGAATAGGGATTATACTATCGATCGGGGTAGCACTGTTTGGCCGGTTCAGCGAGTTTTTCTCTGAATCGGAAATTTACGCTTACCTGAATAAATTAACCGAATCTGTTGGACTGGGAATGACCTTCTACCAGCCGGTTATGGTGGCCCTGGGTATCCTGGTACTGGCCTGGGTAGCTTCTTTTGTGTCTACCTTTGTTGCCTTTTCCGGGTTTACGCTCAGTTCAGACGGTAAAGAACTGCATATTAAAAGGGGGATGCTGGAAAACCAGCAGTTAACCCTGCCTTACAACCGGATACAGGCCATAAAAATTGAGGAAGGTGTTTTTCGACAGCCCTTCGGGCTGATGTCACTGTCGATAGAAAGCGCTGGTTACGGAGAAGAACAAAGCATTAGCACTTCGCTGTACCCGATTTTGAGAAAAAAAGACTTACCCGCTTTTATTGAAGAAATACTGCCGGGTTACGATTTGGCCGATAACCTGGTTCGCCCACCCCAAAGGGCACTGCGCCGCTACCTGATTCGTTCGTTGCTAATTCCCGTCCTTGCTGCTTCTGCAGTGAGCTGGTTTTTTCCGTACGGTTACCTGGCTTTCCTGGTCCTTCCCTTTGCCGCTACGCTGGGATGGCTCCGCTTCCGCGACGCCCGGATCGGGGTAAAAGACAACCTGCTGGTGGTGCAGCAGCGTACCTTTGCCCTTCAAACCTCGATTATTAAGAAAAACCGGATTCAGGATACAGACCTGTCGTCTAATTTCTTTCAACGCCGCGCCTCGCTTAGTAATTTCGGGGTTTCGGTGGCTTCCGGAAGGGGAGGGGCCCAATTCGATATCCGGGATATTGATCAGCACGACGGCGAAAGCTTCTTTCAGTGGGTTGCCGGGTACGTTAAAACGGAAGAAGTGGAAGATCAGGTTGGCGATCAGATCGACGCGGAATAACTTGTTTACCCTTCCCAGTGCTTACGAATTAATTGTACCATTTCCGGGTGAACCGCTCCGGCCGCAATAATTTCCCTGCCGTAAACAAAATCATCGGTATTGGAAAAAGTACTAACCATTCCACCGGCCTGCTGAACAATTAACGCTCCTCCCGCTACATCCCAGGGTTTCAGGTTATATTCAAAAAAACCCTCGAAACGTCCGCAGGCTACGTACACCAGGTCAACAGCTGCGCTTCCCATGCGGCGTAAACCGTGGGTGCTTTCCATAAAGTTTTTAAGAATATCGAGGTAAACAGGCAACTGTTTAAAATTATAGTAGGGAAACCCGGTGGCCAGCAAACTTCCACCTAACGACGGGGTGTCGGAAACCCGGATGGCTTCCTCGTTGCAAAAGGCGGGAGTTTCTGCCGTGGCGTAAAAGCATTCGTCGCGGTTAGGTTCGTAAACGATACCGATTACGGGCTTTTTCCTGTACTCGAGGGCAATACTCACGGCAAAAACCGGCAGCCCATGAATAAAATTGGTGGTGCCATCGAGCGGATCGATAACCCAGCGGTAATCTTTTAATTCCGACGAATTTTCCGTGGTATCTTCTTCCGTGAGAAAACCCGCTTCGGGAAATATTTTCGCCAGTTCTTTCACCAGGAAAGCTTCGGTTTCTTTATCGACGTAGGAAACCAGGTCGTTGAACCCTTTGTATTCAACCTTATCTTCCGAAAATTGCGCCCGTTGTTCCAGGAGGAACCGACCGGCTTCCCGGGCAACAGGAAGGGTGTTATTCAGCATTTCTTTTAAATTGATCATGGCAGGGTAATGATTTTTTGGTATTCCTGGTAGTTGGCACAAATCTGCAAGGGACTTCCTACAAAGTATATAAGCAGGTAAAAATGACCTTGCAATTCCCCAAAAGTACGCTGTTAATGGGAGAAATGACCCTGTAATTCCCTAAAAGGACACTGTTAATGGGGAAAATGACGCTGTAATTCCCTAAAAGGACACTGTTAATGGGGGAAATGACCTTGTAATTCCCTAAAAGGACGCTGTTAATGGGGGAAATGACGCTGTAATTCCCTAAAAGGACGCTGTTAATGGGGGAAATGACCTTGTAATTCCCTAAAAGGACGCTGTTAATGGGGG
>CAZIWJ010000175.1:0-7759 GCA_964542855.1 uncultured Roseivirgaceae bacterium | reverse complement strand
AATCTAAGATTATCCCGAACCAACTCTATATGCTTTGAGCTGCCGGCCGATAGCTTCTCAATCTTTAGTGTAGACGCCGAACTTTTAACATCCTCTAATGCCTATCGGAGTATAGAAAGTATTTGAACGATATGTATCGCCAGGTTGGCAGGGGTATTACCTGGGCAATATAAGTTCAGTTGAACCCCTCGTTTGGTTTACTCCTGTCGTGAAGCAAAAACAATTAAGTTTGATAAACAAAGGATGTTACTTAGTTGCTTGCCCTACCTCATTCCTGGTTTATGCAGGTTGTGGCAATAGCTTACGTTTGGCTTGTGAATTAGAAAAAATGTTATGCGGTTTCTCAACTATTCCAGTCTGGAAAAGTGACCTTTTCAGGAAAAAGCAAAAAGTGATGAATTAGCCAACCCACGGTCGGAAAAAGCGCAAACCATCAACAGTATCTATCCTTAACCAACAGTAGCTACCGGTAATTTTACCTTTTAACCCCACCCGAACAAAGCGGTTGGCTTTGGAGTAAAAGCATCGTAGCTAAGTTCATCGTGGTTGTAAAAGGATATATTAGGGCAGCGGAAATACCCGGGCCCAGCTGAAAATATTCAGAAAAGCACAAAATTTTTGTTTCTCGGGTTGTAGTTAGCACGTAAAATTGGGTTAGTTAGCAACAGTTTCTAGTGGTATGTGTAAGCAGAACAAGATTTGTTACAACCAGCACTTACTATTCGATGCAGAAACTTTCGGAAATGTTGCAGCCGGCCCCAAAAATTAGCTAACGGTTTTATTTCTTTTTAATGCCCTTACCGGCAGGGCAGTGAGCCAAAGAATGCTGGAAAGCGGAAACAGGGCAGCGAGGAAAACAATAAAATTGTATTCGGCCAGGTCGGCCAGGTCGTTACGATTAAACAACGTAATATAAGTACCGGCAAGCATCAGGAACCAGTTTAAAGAAAGTACAAACCAGGAAAACCATCCCAGCACGTCGTATTTTTGCTGTTCTTCGTTTGCGTACAGGGTAGCGGCAAGGGGAAGCAATTTTAGCGTATTAAATAGGGCAAAACCAATACCATTAACAAATACAAAAATAGCCAGGCCGAAGTAAAAATACTGTTCCTTAGAAATGAACCGGCTCGGGTTCCCGTCTGCTCCGGCCTGGAAACCTACTTTATCGGGCAGAGCAGTGTAAGTAACAATTAGAACAGCCAGGTAGAGCAGGATACTGAAGGTCCAGCCAGCTTTTGTTATTTTATGCATCGTTTCTAATATTAATTTCAGCTTTACAAAGTTAAACAGTATCCGGTTCGCTTACTTATTTTTTCCAAAAATCATGCGTTTATTCGCAATAATTACTGAACCCTTACTCACACACCCACAGATGAGGTTTTACATGCTGTTTATATTAGTTGCTCATTTTTTAATTATGGCCTCCTGCTCTGGCCCGGAAAACGTTCCCGGATTTAACAATAGCCGGTTTAAAAACGATCCTGACGGCTGTGAAGGTGAACGGATGCAGATGCTCGATGATATCCTATCGGCCAAGAACAACCTGCTGGGCAGAAATCGGTTCGACCTGGAAAAGGTAATCGGGAAACCCGACCGCGAAGAACTATATGAAAAGGGGCAGCGTTATTATATCTACTTACTGGAGCCAGGCCCGGCCTGCGACGGCACATTGAATGTTGAAATGCCCATAATGTTATACGTTAGGCTATCGGCGCTAGACCAGGTTACCGAAGTTTCGGTTAAAAACATCTGACCCGTTAATCAATTTCTTCGTATAATCAACGTGTGTATCGTTACAGAAAGACCTGATGAAAAAACTTCTACTTTTCTCTTTATCGCTACTTTTTACACTACTCGTATCATTTTCCGGGCACGCCCAGTTTACCAAACCAATACAGGTGAGCGGCATTGCAATTGATAGCGATTTAATTAACCCGGTTCCCTACGCTTCGGTTACCATCAATTCTTCCCTGAGGGGAACCACGACCGATCAGTACGGTCATTTCAATCTTAAAGCCTTACCCGGCGATACCATCCGGTTTTCTAGTGTAAGTTATAAAGATTACATGTATATACTCCCCTCTTTACTGAAGGGAGAAGCTTATACACTAATACAAACTATGGATCAGGAGACAAAGGTGCTGGAAGAAGTAACCATTTTTTCCTTCCCCTCTGCTGAAGATTTAACAAAGGCTATCCTGGAATACTCTTCAGAAGAAACAAACTACAACTATTCCAGTCAGGGGAAAAATTTACAGCAAGTGCTGCAGGAAAATGAAATCCTGGCCAAATACGCTCCCCGCGATTACGGGGAATACGACCACCCATACGCCCGGCTTTACGCAGTATACGGCCTGGTACCAGAGAATAATTTACTGAATCCGCTGGTATGGTCAGAGCTGATCCGCGATTTCAAAGCCGGTAAATTCAAGCAAAAGTAAAATTACAATATTAATATCATGCTGGGCCTGGACTTAACGGTAACGTATGCTTTAGCAAGTGCTTGCCAGCGGAATTGCAATTTCGTGGGTAAACCCTGGTTACCTGGTAGCAAAACGATTAATGAATTTAAACCTAACGAACCAGGTAGAGGCCAATAGAAGTAGCCAGGAAGCCCAGGGTTACCGAAAAGCCGGTGTAAACGAATAAATACATCAGCCCCTTATCCTGCAAAAGGCTTATGTTTTCGTAGGCAAAAGATGAAAATGTGGTAAATCCGCCGCAAAAACCGGTGATAAGTAAAAACGAAAAGGCCGAAGTGAGCTGGTTACGGATGGCTAACCCGTAAAGTAGGCCAATGAGCAGGCACCCCAGGAGGTTAACAGCAAGTGTTCCCCACGGAAATTGCTGGCCCAGCCAGCCCTTCACAACCAAACCAACAAGGTAACGCAAAACCGATCCGGCAGCACCACCTAAAGCCACCATAACAATGCTTTTCCACATATTAGGGAAGGTAAAAATCAAACACTATGTCGTTCATGCACTTGAAATGCTTTTTAGGGCACTTATCGTAACCGATTTTTGAGCATGGCCGACAGTTTACTTTGTTGTTTTCCAACACCGTGAATTTAGTGCGGTAAGGGTACATACCGAATGAAGGAATAGTATTGCCCCAAATGCTGAAAATATGCTTTTTGAAGGCCGCTGCAATATGCATCAGGCCGGAGTCGTGAGTGAAAACGTAATTTGCCTGACGCACCAAAGAAGCAGACTGGTTTAAATTAAACTTGCCGCACCCATTAAAAATCCGGGTTTTTTTGTTCAGTTTAAAAAGGGAAGGCTCCAGTTCGGCCGTAGATTCAGAACGTTCAAAAAACCGTTCAATGACATCAGCATCTTTTTTATCGTTTTTATCGCCAAGCAATACAACGGGCTTGTTAATGCGATCGCATAATTCAATCATGCGGTTTACGGGCAGTCGTTTTGTGGCGTGCTGGCCCCCCAGGGCATAAACCACAAACTCTTTCCGAAACTCTTCCGGTAGCCATTCGAGTTCTACCTCATCTTTTTCCGGGATGAAAAAATCGAGCCCCAGGCTGTCGGGGTTTACCCCAAGCGGTTTTAAGCAGTCCAGGTAGCGATCTACCAGGTGTACGTTGGGTAGCTGGTTAATTTTAAGGTTAACCATTAACCACTTCTCCCTGTTCAGTTTGTTAAAGCTCGTCGATTTGGCACTAAGCCTCTGCTTGATCAGGTAAGAACGCAGGTTATGGTGCAGGTCTACGATGTAATCGAATTTTTCCTGCTGCAGGCTATTAATGAGTTTGTATAGGTTGTCTTCAAGGGTATGAACCCGATCGATGTAAGGGTTATCCTGCATTAAAAAGGCAAAGTTCTTTTTAGTACAGTAATGGATTTCAGCATCCAGTTGAGTCTTTAGCACCCGTACTACTGGTGTGGTTAGCACAATATCACCGATAGATGAAAAGCGGATGACAAGAATTTTTTGGGGCATAAGTAGTATTTCTTCGCGTTTTATGTAAATCTCGCTGTTGGGGTTTTCTTTTCCAGGGATAAAATGACGTTTTACTAAAATTATTAGTTGGTGAATATACTAGCTTTTTAGGCTGGTAGGGCATTTTTACAAAAGTTTATTAATTTCGCCCCCGATCAACTTAAACCGTATGCGATACCCAATTATTTTCACCATTTTTATTGTGTTAGGATTCGCCTGCAACGCTCCTGAACCTGCTCCTGAAAACATTGATTACGTTGACCCTTTCATCGGAACAGCCGGCGAAGGACATACGTTTCCCGGTGCGGTTGCCCCCTGGGGAATGGTTGCTGTAAACCCGGTAACTACTAATGCTCCTGGTAATGACCTGTCTGTTTATCGTTTCGGTAGCGAAAGTATAAAAGGGTTTAATTTCATTAATATGAGCGGTAGTTCCTGCCCTGCCTACGGTAGCTTAAAGGTAATGCCCATGAGCGGAGCCATGAAAACCAGTAATGTACGATCTGCATTCAGCGAAGAAGAAGCTGAACCCGGGTATTACCGGGTAAAACTAAACCAGTTTAATGTAAACGCCGAGCTCAGTGCCGACGAACACAAGGGAATTACCCGTTTCAGTTTTCCTGAAGGAGAAGCTCATTTACTCTTTAACCTGGGAGAGGCAACCGGTGAAAATGCCATTTCTCAGGTGGGTGAACGTGAGCTGGTAGGGTTTACCATGCAGGATAGTTTTTGTGAAGACGGTCGTAACCAAAAAGTTTATTTTTCCATTTATTTTCACGAAGTACCCGAACAGCTGAAATTACTACAACGTACTCGTTTTGCTGCCGACTCGCTGGAAACTGTAAATGGAAGTAACGTAGGCGCAGTGGCCAGTTATAATTTCAATTCGCAAAGTGATGTAACTTTAACCGTTGGGCTTTCTTACGTCAGCATCGAGAACGCCCGGATTAACCAGGGAAAAATAGAATCTGTTAACGTGGTAAAACGCCGCACCAAAGAGCACTGGTCGGAATTTATTAACCGGGTACAGGTAAAGGGAGGAACAGAAGAAGATAAAAAACTTTTCTACACGTCTTTGTACCATACCATGATTCACCCGAACATCGTGAGCGACAGGAACAGGGAGTATACTTTCGCCAGCGATAGCGGGATGGTTACCCGTACTGCTACTGGTTATGAGCAATTTTCTTCGCTTTTTTTACCGGGAAGTGAGCAGACCCTGTATCCATTACTCACTTTACTGTACCCCGAAAAACAGGAAGATGTGCTTCGTAGCGCTCTTGCGATGCACGAATTTTACGGCCAGCTGCCCTCCATGAGTGTTGGAGGTTTCGCATACGATTATGCCGACGGCGACCCGGCAGCCCAGGTGCTGGCCGACAGCTACCTGAAAGGATTGGTTGTAGACGATGCCATTGAGCTATACGAAACGGCAGTTTCAAATACTTCTATTATTGAGCCGGGTGCAAAAAGACCTTACGAACAGGTATATGCTTCCAGTGGATACGTACCTTACAATTCTGCCGATACTTCTTTTCACGGATCGGTTTCCTCTACACTATCGTACGCCTATGCCGACTGGACCCTGGCCCAGCTTGCAGACGAGAAGAAAAAAAGGTTTGATGAAGAAGTTTTGCTGGATCGTTCAAAGAACTATAAACATGTTTATGACTCTACCGTGAGCACCTTCCGACCAAGGCTTGCTGATAGCTCCTGGCTAACTCCGTTCAACCCGGATGAGACCAACGAGTTCACTGTTAATAACCCTGGCTCGAACGGGTTTATTGAGGGTTCAGCGAAGCAGTATGCTTACTATGCACCCCACGATGTGAAAGAACTGGATTACATGTATGGCGGACAGGATACTCTGGTTGCCTTGACCAATGATTTTATTGACAAAAATCTGATGGATTTTGGCATAGCAGCTACTTATCCGGTACCTTATTACCCTAATCATTTTAACGGCAAAGAGGGGAATGCACAGCAAAATGTACTGCAGTTAATTAGGAATCAATTTTCCGCTACTCCCGACGGCCTGCCTGCCCTTGATCAGGGGGGAACGGTTTCGGCCTGGCTGGTATTTTCAATGATGGGGATTTATCCCGATGCTTTGGGCAGTGGCCAATACTACGTAGGCCAGCCTGTGTTTAACGAAGTACAGATTTTGTTGAATAACCAGTATTACCCGGGCGAGTTATTCACCATTAAAAAGAAAGACCCGAATTCAACCGGAACAATTCGCCAGTTGTACCTGAACAGCTACCTTTATCCTAAATTTTTTCTAAAACACGAAGACCTGGTTCAGGGTGGTTTGCTGGAAATGAACATTCGCCAGTAGTTGGAATTTTTTCCCGATCAGGGATTGATTTACATAAGGGAAACGCCTCAGTTTCCCTTTTTCATTGATTTAAAGCTTAGGAATATTATTTGTTGTGCTTGTTGTATGGAAGAACAACATGCAATTGATAGTAACGTTTTTCAGTCGGAATACACCCGGGTATTTAAAGAGCACAACACCGTTCACCTGCAAATAAGCGACTTCCCTGAAAATGAAGAATTTCAACAGGCCTGGAAATTTGCACTTAAACTAGCCGCTGAGCAAGACAACTACCACTGGGTAATGAATATGAAAGACCTTAGAATGCTGCGCCCCAAAAGTATTGAATGGCTTCAGCAGCAATGGTTAAAAGAAGCGCTTCAACTACCCAAAAGAGCTAGGTTAGCAATGATCTTACCCGATACAGCATCCGGACAATTAACGGTAAGGAGGGCGCTTTACAAAATCAACGATCGGCATAGCGGGTTTTTCACTGCTTTTCGGTCGTTTTATCATACCGGATCGGCTATAAAATGGCTGAAAGAGGGCGCAACGTTATAATGAAGCCAGTTCGTCGGCAAATCCCCCCGACAAAATGGGGAAGCGACACCAGGTTTTTGGATCTACGTTGAAATCATCGAGGTGGAAGGAAGGAGCATATCGTTCTCTTTTCCATTGGTTTCTCGACCAAAGAGCAAAAAATCTTTTAATGTAGATTACCAGTTGCTCCCTGTTCCCTGTACCTTCTTCGCTTTCCAGGGTGGCCAGAACTTCAGCAGGAGATTTCCAGTTCCTTATGGCTTCCCGTTCAATGGCGAATAATACGTGGTAAGGCATTAAATCTTCTTCGTCGGTCTGATGCAGGTTGGCCGGACGTAACTCAGCAGTTGGAGCTAAACTATTCACCAGTTCAAGTCCTTTGTAACCCAGTTCGTCTTTAGCCCAGCGTAACCACCGTAGTATAAAGTATTTATCGATTGCTCCCAGTGGAGCAATGCTTCCACTGGTATCTCCATCCATGGTTGCGTACCCAACGTCTGCCTCGCTGCGGTTCGCTGTAGTAATTAAAAGAAAATTCTTAATATTGGAGAGCATCCAGATGGCCGGGGTTCTTGCCCGCGACTGAATATTCTGCAGGGCAATATCATCCGTTTCCCATTCCAGTTTCCGATCCAGAACGGTTTCTATCTTTTGGGTATAGCCTTTTACTTCCTCATCGATCGTCCAGTTGTAAAAAGTAGCATTCAATGAATCGGCAAGCGATTTGGCCGCATTGTAGGTATGCTCCGATGAATTTACCGTTCCCTGGTAGGCCGTAAAAAGCAGCGACCGGGTAATGGCCTTCACAGCCTGACCTGCTTCGTAATACTTGATTTTTTCAGCTAGTTTGGGTTGGTTAAGAGACTTCAGAAATGCAGCGGTTCCCAAACACTTCACCCCCCGGTGAATCATTTCAGCAATAAGCACCGCACAGGTAGAAGAATCGG
>CAZIWJ010000174.1:4816-7775 GCA_964542855.1 uncultured Roseivirgaceae bacterium | reverse complement strand
AACGTGGTGGTATCCTGCAGGATGGTAAATGCATTTCCCACTCGCCTTCCTCCCTGGTCGTTGCGCAGGTAACTTAGTCCAAACGACAAATTCCACGGTCCTTTTCGGTAATTCACGGTTGCATCGCCGCCGTAGCGCTGGTGGTACGCTGCATTATTATAGTCTTCAATACTGGGTAAGCCTACCCGCACGTTGAATTGAGAGAACAGCCCGTCTGTGGCGTTCTGGTTGGTGGTAATGTTAATAATACCGGCCGTACCTTCGGGGTCGTATTTAGCCGAAGGAGCCGTAATAACCTCAATATTCTGGATTGCATTGGCGGGCAACTGGTTCAGAATAACCTCCGCACTGGTTTGGAGGGGTTTGCCATTCAGCATAACAACGAAACCGGCTGTTCCCCTCGACCTGATTTCCCCGTTGATACCAACCGTAACGGAGGGTAAATTCCGGAGCACATCCGTGGCCGTTCCCCCTTCGCTGGCCTGGAAGGCCTTAGCATCGAACACCTGCCGGTCTACCTTACTCATGGCCGTCATTTTCTTGCCGGTAACTTCAATTTCATCTAGTAATTCCTGGTTAGGCGCCAGGGCTACGGTACGCAGTTGCACATCCTGGTTAACCCGGATACCGGAAACCACCTGTTTATCGTATCCCATGAACTGAACTACCAGGTAGTAGGTACCAGAAGGCACATCGGATACGGTAAACGAACCTTCCGGCTGGCTAACAGCACCATTCACCAGGGAACTGTCGGAAAGGTTATACAAGCCTACGCTGGCGTATTCTACGGGCTGCTGTTCTGTATTATCCACTACCCTACCCGAAACGCTATACTGGCCGTAGCTGGTTAAAGTAGTTAAACAAAGCAAGCCGAAACAGAAAATGAACTTCATGGTTTTAGTATTCTTTACGCAGAAAAAAAATCTGAACTATTAAATAAAACACAACCGTAACTATCACCGGCAGAAGTTAGTTAGCTGGTTTTGCAAATTTACCATCTTTATTTACTGGCGGGCAATCGTTTCCAGCGCTGCAGCCAGCAAGGTCCATTGCAGTTTCATCTGGTCGTGCACCGGCATGGATTTCACGCCCATTTCACCGGCTTGTTGTTCCACCTCTTCCGGGGTTAGTTTACCGGTATGAAGCTTTGCTTTCCACTGGTTAAACTGTTGCTTCCATTGCATGCGTTCGGCAGCTATGTGGTGCAGGGTTTCCGGACGGTCGGGTAAAAGAAACAGGGGCATTTCCGTAACCAGGGTGAGGCAGTTGCCCCCCAGTGAGCAAACCGATTCCATGCTGCTGGCGTGGAACAAGCGGGCGGTATCCTCATCGTTAGCAGACTGGAAAAATTTGCGCATGGCTTTCCCGTTCGGATGGGTAGCAAACCCTTCTTCCAGCCGGTAAAATCCTTTTTCCCCGTTCCGCGGCTCATCGTTTAAGGTATAGCCCATTTTGCTCACCTGTTCCCGGCATTGTTCCTTCAACAGGTTTAGCCGCCCGGCCCGGTGCGGATCGAGCAGAAACCAGGGGCCATAACTACTACCCATACCGTGCAGGGAAGCGTGCAATATAAAGGGTTTGCCGGCCTGTTTCCAGAACCGGTATACCGCTTCATTTTCCGGCCGGAGTGGGGGAAATTCATCCTTAACCGGGAAGCCAAATTCAAGATCATCACCGGGCAGTTCACGCACCACGTGCTGCAGGTACTGCCCTAGTGCATAGTGGGCATCGTTTGGGTTGTACCACTTCCGGTTAACAACTTCACCGTCGGGGTTTACGTGCGGCACGATGTACCAGGTAAAGTATTGCAGGAGGTAATGACTGGCAGGAAGATGGTGTAAATATGCTGCCAGGTGCTGCAGGAAGCGGGGACCAACCGGCTCATCGGCATGGCAGCCGCCAATGAGGCTTATCAGTGAATTTCCCGAGCCTGTTTTCCAGCCGAAAACAGGGCGTTTATTCCGGGAGTAACCGATAACCTTCCCGCCTGTAGGCTGGTGGTTAATAATTTCCGGGAATAACGATAATAGCACGTCGAAAGAAAGGTTCATAAGCCGGTGGGTTAAAACTTTAGTCCGCTGATTTACGATTCAACGGGTAGGACGAACCTATAAATTTTTTCAACATGGCACAGCAACCCGAAGAAATAACCCGCGTAAAAAATGCAATTCATAATCCTAACGATGTACGGCATTTCATGCGCATCCGCGAATCGCAGGTACCTTACGCAGTTTACTACAACAACGAACAGATTGCCCGCAGTGAGCAACCGCTAAGCCTGCACGAAGTAGGGTTCGATATTTACGACCCGGTAATTTATTTTCCTTTGAAGGACCTGGCCCCCGAAGTAAAAACCATCGACGAAGGGCGTTCCACCCACTGCCCGTTAAAAGGAAACACGTTGTATTACACGCTGAAACTCCCTTCGGGCGATGAGCTTCCCGGGGCAATGTGGGTGTATGCCAAACCCTTCGGCTGGGCGGAAATTCTGAAAGACTACGCTGCGTTCGATCCGAAACAGCTTCGCATAGTACGGGCCGATTAATTAGTATCTTTATTTCATATTTACGGCACGCACCGGGCTGTTTACACCATGTAAGAATAGCCCTTTGTTCTTTGGATAATGCCTGGACACCTTGGGCACTAGCTTGGTCACTTTTGCCTTTACCATTTTCGCTATCCTGGTCGCTCAAATTATCAGGATGCCGCTCAGGGTGCACCAGCAAAACAGTAAGGAAGAAAGTACAGCTCATCTGTTTCTAAAACAGGTTCAGGTGAACCGTTTTGGCTTAGTGTTCTTTTCATGGTAGGAATGCCGGTTCCACGGCCTTCGGTCAGATGCAGCTCTTTGAGAAAGTCTCCCACCCTGCGATTACGATAATAACGGGCTGCAATTCGTTTGTATGGGAGATTACTTTCCAATACAGAATTTACTAAAAATATTACCCAGTAAATCGTC
>CAZIWJ010000174.1:0-4716 GCA_964542855.1 uncultured Roseivirgaceae bacterium | reverse complement strand
TGGGAGATTACTTTCCAATACAGAATTTACTAAAAATATTACCCAGTAAATCGTCGGTGGTAATTTCGCCGGTTATTTCTCCCAGGTGGTGCAGGGCCAGGCGGATATCCTGGGCCAGGAAGTCGCCGGTAATACCGCTGTCCAGCCCCTTAATAACCAGTTCCAGTGCTTCCTGGGTACGAAGCAGGCTCTGGTAGTGGCGGGCATTGGTAACCAGGCTTCCGCCCGAACGGATTTTTTCCAGATCGATTAAACCCGCAATACGATCGCGAAGCCCTTCCAGGTTTTCTTTGCGCTGGGCCGACAGGAACACCACATCATCCTGTTTTTCCAGCAGCGCTTTGAGTTCCGGCTGCGCTACGTCTACCTTGTTTCCAACCTTAATGAACGGAATCCCCGTATTTTCCAGGCGATTAATTTCCTGCCGGATGTGGGTAATGGAATCATCAGATAAATCGATCAGGTAAATAATCAGCGAAGCTTCCAGGGTTTTGGCGTGAGTACGGGCTACCCCGATCGACTCTACCTTATCGGTAGTTTCCCGTATCCCGGCCGTATCGATGAAACGGAACGTTACGCCATTGATGGTGATTTCATCTTCAATAAAATCGCGTGTAGTACCGGGCACATCCGATACAATGGCCTTTTCCTCGTTTAGCAGGGCATTCAACAGGGTAGATTTACCCGCATTGGGCTTACCGATAATAACGGTGGGCACACCATTTTTAATTACATTCCCCAAATTGAAACTCTGCACCAGCGCAGTGATTACTTTCAGCAATTCGGTAACCAGTTTTCGCAACTCATCCCGGTCGGCAAATTCCACGTCCTCTTCACTAAAGTCGAGTTCCAGTTCTACCATAGAAGCAAAATTCACCAGCGACTGCCGCAAGGCTTTAATTTCTTCCGAGAACCCCCCGCGCATCTGGTTCATCGCCGCCCGGTGAGAGGCTTCAGAATCGGAGGCGATCAGGTCGGCAACGGCTTCGGCCTGGGCCAGGTCGAACTGCCCGTTCATAAACGCCCGCTTGGTAAACTCGCCCGCAGTAGCTGGCCGGGCTCCCTTCCGGATAAGCAACTGAATAACCTGCTGAACAATAAAGGGAGAACCATGACAGGATATCTCCACCACATTTTCTTTGGTAAACGAATTCGGGGCCACGAACAGCGAAACCAGTGCTTCATCCAGCACCGTATCGCCGTCGCGCAACGAACCAAAATGAACGGTATGGGAGGGCTGCTGGCTAAGGTCTTTTCCCCTGAAGATATTGTTAACTATTTCAATGGCCTCCTTCCCGGAAAGGCGAACTACGGCAATGGCCCCTACACCTTCGGGGGTTGATAAAGCTACAATGGTATCGTCGTTGTTATATGTCATGTAAATTTAAATCTTGAATTCCATCCGGTAAAATCCGGGGCCCGTTAACCCGTACGAATAAACAGGCAAACTTCCCGGTATTGTTTCCTGGATACAAAATAAAGATATCCTTCCCGAAGTTTTACCCGGTTTAACCTTAACAATTTATCACTTCCTAACCTGAATATTTGGTGGAGGTTAATGGTCGCTGTACTTTTGGCGCTGCTTTAAGCTTTCCTGAGAAAAACTAAGCCGGTTGGTTAAGACTGAGTTAAACAATACAATGTTACAAGTATGAACGGAACACTGGTTAACACACTGGCTGTTATTGTGGGTAGTGGTATTGGGCTTTTGCTCCACAACCGCTTTCCGGAGAACATTAGAAAAATTTCTTTCCAGGGAATAGGGCTCTGCACCGTGGTAATCGGTCTTCAGATGGCTTTTACTATTGAAGGCCCCGAGGATATGCTGATTATAATTTTCAGTATTTTAATCGGGGGAATTACCGGGGAAGCTATTAACGTGGAATATTATTTCAATAAGCTGGGCGACTTCGTAAAAAAGCGCATCGGTTCCAGCAACGAACGCTTTACGGAGGGGCTCATTACTTCTTTCCTGCTGTTTTGCGTGGGTTCGTTAACTATCCTGGGAGCGTTGGAAGAAGGGTTACGCGGCGACCCTTCCTTGCTGTATACCAAATCCGTTCTCGACGGTTTTGGTTCAGCTTTTCTTTCATCGGTGTACGGAGTGGGGGTTTTGGTATCGGCCGTACCGTTATTCATTTACCAGGGCAGCCTAACCTGGATGGCCAGTTTTTTACAGGATTACGTATCTGATTTTGTGCTGGACCAGGTATCTGCTACCGGCGGGGTAATGATTTTAGGACTGGGCATTAACCTGCTGGAAATTAAGCAGATTAAAATATCTAACCTTCTGCCTGCGTTACTGGTGGTGGTTATTGTTTCGTTGGTGTACGAAAGCTTATCGGCGTAATACGGTTCCTACCGCTTCTTTCCCAACTTTCACTACTTCCCCGAAATGGAGAAGGCAAACTTCTTTCACCCCGCTGCGAATGGTATCGAAAGCACTTTCCAGTTTAGGAATCATACCACCGGCTACAATGCCCTCTCCTTTTAAACGTACAAAGTCATCTTCCAGGATGGTAGGGATCACCGATTCCTCGTTGTCCGGATCGGAAAGCACCCCTTTCTTTTCAAAACAGAAATACAACGATACGTCGAATACCTTGGCCAGGGCGGTAGCCACGTGGCCAGCTATGTTATCGGCGTTGGTATTAAACATTTGCCCGGCGCCATCGTGGGTGAGGGGTGCCAGCACGGGTACTACCCCATCGCGCAGTAACTTCTCCAGGATCTCGGTGTTTACCTGCTGAATATCGCCTACAAAACCGTAGTCGTGCGGTTGCGGCGGGCGGCGGTTGGAAACCAGCAGGTTCAGGTCGGCCCCGGTAAGGCCGAGCGCATTGCAATTCAGCCCTTGCAGCCGGCTCACCAGGTTTTTGTTTACCAGCCCACCGTACACCATTTGTACCACGTTGAGGGTTTGAGCGTCGGTAACCCGGCGGCCATCGATCATTTTGGTAGAAATTCCCATTTTCTCGGCAACCACGGTAGCCGTACGTCCGCCACCGTGTACCAGGATTTTAGGGTTGGGCAGGGTTGCGAAGTCTTCCAGGAACTGGTTCAACAGTTCTTCCTGCTCAATAATGGCCCCACCGATTTTAACCAGCATCACCTTATCCATATCAGGTTGTATATACAGAGTTAAACATTACGTAATCGGTGGTGAGGTCTGTGCCCCAGCCCACTACTTCTTCACTCCCTTCATTCAGGCTTAATGTAATGCGAACGTGGGAGTCGCGCAGCAGCTTTTTCAGGTAATTGATGTTTTCTTCCACCTCGCAACCGTTTTCCACGACTTTAACCAGCCGGTCGGTATCGCCAATGTACAGGTCTACTTTATCCGGGTTAAACGCTATTCCTGCGCGGCCTGCTGCTGCCAGGATGCGCCCCCAGTTCGGGTCGCGGCCAAACATAGCCGTTTTTACCAGCGTGGAGTTGGATATCGTACGCATAATTTGCAGGGCGCTGGCTTCGTCGGGTGCATTTATCACGCGGTATTCCACGAACTTGGAAGCCCCTTCCCCGTCGGAAACAATTAATTTTGCCAGGTGAATCAGTAACTGCGTCAGGTTATCTTTAAACACCTGGTAATCCTCACTATTCTCGTCGGTAATTTCAGGATTTTCGGCCATACCATTAGCAAGAACCATGGCCATATCGTTGGTAGAAGTATCTCCATCGACGGTAATCCGGTTAAACGATAAATCAACAGCCCTTTTAAATGCTTTATCGAGTAAGGGCTTCGAGATGGCACAATCGGTTACCACGAAAGCCAGCATAGTGGCCATATTAGGATGAATCATCCCTGATCCTTTGGCTATTCCAGCCATGTTAACTTTATGTTCGCCAATATTAAAGCTATTGAACCCCTCTTTGGGGAAGGTATCGGTTGTTAAAATGGCATTGGCAGCAAAGGTACCGGCTTTGGGTTTGCCGGATACTTTCTTCGCATTTTCACGGATGCCCGAAACAACATCTTCGGTAGGAAATTCCTTACCAATAATTCCGGTAGAAGCCACGATCACCAGTTCTTCTGCAATACCGTATTCCTCGGCCACAGCTTTGGCCATAGCGCGGGCTCCTTTCATACCCTGTTCACCCGTGCAGGCGTTGGCATTTCCGGCGTTAATCACGATGGCCTGGGCCATACCCGATTTAAGGTGTTCACGAGACAGTTTAACCGGTTCGGCAACCACCAGGTTCTGTGTGAAAGTGGCTGAAGCAACGCCGGGCTTTTCTGACACAATCAGGGCCAGGTCTCTGCGTAAGGATTTCACGCCACTATGTGCTCCCCAGGCTTTAATGCCCCGTACGCTGGTGATATTATTAATATTCATGTTTTACTTGCTCTCTGAAATTCCCTATGGATTCATTCCTGCCGCGGTAAGGCTGGTAGTTTCATCCAGCCCAAGCAGTAGGTTCATATTTTGAACAGCCTGACCGGCTGCCCCTTTTACCAGGTTATCAATTGCACTCAGTACGATAATCATCCCTGTTCGATCATCGAAAACAGGATGTACATCACAGTAATTGGTTCCACGAACGTATTTAGTTTCCGGAATGTACTCAACTACCCGCACGAAAGGCTCATTTTTGTAAAAGTCGGCAAATAACGCTTTTAACTCTTCTTCACTCACTGAAGTATTTGGGGTAGCGTAAATAGTACTCAAAATTCCCCGGTCGATAGGTAATAAGTGCGGAGTGAACTGTATTACT
>CAZIWJ010000173.1:0-7832 GCA_964542855.1 uncultured Roseivirgaceae bacterium | reverse complement strand
GGCAAAGCCTGAAGTAATGCTTTCCCTGCCGAACTGCGGCCGGAAATAGCCACCAGTAAGGTGAAACCAGTCGGTGGCAGGCATCAGGTCCCAACTAAAATAGGCATCCCATATTCCAATGCCGGGAAAAGACCCAAAGGCCGAACCGACGTCTGCCCCCAGCATATCGGCTCCTAACCCATCGAAAAAAGTAACTACTTTAAATTTAAGGTGATCGTAAGCGTTGGCGTTAAAACCCAGTCTTGCCCTTCTGAAAAATGGATTAAACCGGTTATCGACCGGTTCAGGTACACCATCTTCATCCAGGTCTACTTTCATGTTAAATGTTGAAACACCCCATAATTGAACTTGCATGTAGGGCTGGATATGGAAAGTAGAATCTTTGCTTATCCATTCAACCGATTGGGCTTTAGATGAATGTAAAACCAGCACAAAAAACAGGAAGGCAATGTATTTCAGTTTTAATTCCACGGTTAGCACTTGTTGAAATTTTGTTTTTCCTGGCGAAGGTTCAAGATTTAATTGCTGAACAAGCTAATTTTTGAGGGCATCGTTCACTTAACCTGACCTAACTCTACAGCAGGTAAAATTGGTGAGGTACTGTACAGTACGGCTATCAAAGGGGAATTTGCAGCCCAAAAGGTAAAGCTATAACAAGCTTTTATTTACAGGGTTATTTTCTAATTTAACTAACTTTTATTTTAAAAATACTCACAGGTGAGCTACAAGTTATATTAATAAACCGCAAACCTATTCAAGTTTAGTGGTTAAAATATAACTTTTTCCACTTCCCGCCCGAACAGCGCCTGTAAGTGCCGGGCGTTATTTCCTTCAATGGCGTTAATGCGTTCTATCTGGCCCGGAGCGGCTTCTTCAATGTCTTCCATCAGTAACCACTGTACCGACTCCGTGTAGGGAGGAGTAGTTAACGATCCCCTGTAAATATAATAGGGATGCTGTTTTCCTTTTTCCAGTAGGTCGTTCACGTCAACGAGATGGCTTTCATATTCTACCTCGGTTTCAGCCTTTGCGGGTACATCCTGGAGAAATTCGTCGATGAATGCGTTGTTTTTTCCAATTTTAAACAACACTCCCAGTACCAGGTATTCGGGTGCATTACCCGAAGAATCATTTTCCAGGGTATGAACCATGTGCATTTCCATCGGGTAGGTAATGCCATCGATCAGGTGCTCGGAAGGGGTGTGAAAGTGAAATTGCTTAAAAGCATACCGCGCGCCATCGAATTCAAGTACGCTACCGGAGTCGTAGCTGACTTCAATGCTATGCCCGGTGTTTTTTACCTTTTCGTGCGATACCCTGTACTCCAGGTGCACTTCGTGGGTGCCCTCGTGGGTCTGGTAAGTAATGATATCAATTGGAGATTGCTGAACGCCTTTATCCGACTCGGCAATTAGGTACTCCTCTTTTCCGGAGGAAGCTTCCTGTTTGGGGCTGTCGGTGCAGGCTACCGTAAAAAGCAGGGGGAGCAGAGAGAAGATAATTGGTTTCATATTACTTTTTAACTTTACCGTTCCAAAACATCAGGCCTCCTTTTAAATTATACAGGTTCTCAAACCCTGCCCCGGCCATTTGCTTACAGGCGGAGCTGCTGCGGTTGCCACTCCTGCAGTAAACCACGTAAGTTTTATCTTTCGGCAGCTCTTCTATACCGCTGGCAAAAGACGGGTCCATAACGTTCAGCAGTTTTGAACCGGGAATATGACCGGATGCATGTTCGCCCGGACTACGAACATCCAGGAAAACAACATCTTTCATTTTTTCAGCTTCGTCGCTGTTTATATTCTTGTAAGGTGCGGGTGCGTTATTACCCGATCGTTTAAATAAGTCTGAAATTTTCATCGTCGATTTTATTTTGTTCTTGCTATCTAATCCGTGTCATGCTAACCATAAGAATGTAAACATGATTATTTATTCATACGTTAATATATGATAAAGTTTTCATTTGTTAAAATGATTTTACTCATTGCCACTAAACAGCGGGTTAAGAAATTGTTGAAATTTGCTTTTACGGGCTAAAATTCAGGATTTACCTGCTAAACAAGCTAATTGCTGAAAGCATCGTTAACTTAACCTGATTCAACCCTACAGCAGATAAAACTGGTGAGGTACTGTACAGTACTGTACTGTGGTTAAAAGTGAAAGGGATCAAAAGCGAATTTGTAACCCAAAAGATAATGTTGTAACAAGCTGTTAATCAGACGGGGTTATTTTTTCTGAATTGCTCGGGCGTGCAATTACGTTGCTTCTTAAAGAAGCGAACAAAGTAGGAGGGGTCGAGAAACCCCAGCTGAAAACCAATTTGCTGTACGCTCTGATTGGTGTAAGTGAGTAGGCGCTGGGCTTCCAGGATCAGGCGATCGTAAATCAATTCACTGGCCGTTTTGTCGATCGCCCTTTTACAGATTTTATTCAGGTTTTTCGGGCTCATGTTTAGCTGATCGGCATATTCCTGTACGCTTAGGTGCCTGTCGTAGTGCTGATCAATCAGCGCCATGTAGCGGTAAAGGGTGTTCAATGGTTCGCCGGCTACATTTTTCGTCTGGTTATCGGGGAAGCGCGACAATTCCAGTAGCAACAGTTCCAGGTATAATTTCAGGAAGCGTTCTCGATAGGGCTGCTGCAAAGAATATTCTTTAAACAGCTTGTTAACCACATTGCCTACTTCTGCTTCCCTGAAGCAGTCGATGTACAGTGCGGGGATTTGATCGAGGGGCTGAAAAAATGGTAAAACATTCAGTTCTGAATTACTCCGCATGGGCAGAAAAGACTCGTACCAGAATATTGCGTAGCCTTTTACATCGTCAGAAAGCGTCCAGTGGTGCATTTGCCCCGGGCAAAGGAAGAAGATGCTACAGGGCTTAACGTCGTAGGTTTTGAAATCAATCGTATGCTTGCCACTTCCCCCGGTAAAAATAGTAAGGGTGTAAAACTGATGCCGGTGAGGTTTGGCGGTAAATTCGTAATCGGTTACCAGGTCTTCCAGCCGGTGAATGCTGAATGCCTTATTTTGTTCTTCGTTTTCAAAATTACCAATGCAATAAATCGGTAATTCCTGGTTAGTAGCTGCTTTCATCGAGTTTGGTTTTTCCCCTGTACGTCCAGTAAATGATACTGGTATAGCCCAATACGAACGGCATTCCCCAAATTGCCACGTAGAACATGGTACGCAGGGTGTAATCAGAAGAAGATGCATTATAGATGTCAAGGCTATATCCGGGCTGGATGTTGGAAACCATCATATTCGGAAATATGCCCAGTGCGAACAACATCACCACTGCGGCGATTGAACAGGCAGACGATACAAACGTTTGTATGGGTTTATCCTTTATCAGCGTACGCGGGATGTTCATGATAGCCAGTACATTTAATAGCACCACACTCCACGCCATGATTGAAATAACAAACTGATTATCTCTGATTAGCGCATGCGGGGTTTGTAATGGTACCGTGCCGAATGAGAAATTGGCAATCATTTCCGGCCTCAGATATAAAGTATAAGCCGTTAAGCCGGCATACAGGATTAAAAAAACCAGGTAAGAGTTTTTTATCCATCCTTTTACCTGCTGTTGCAGTTCTCCTTCGGTTTTAATGTTCAGGTAAATAGCCCCGTGCATGGTAAACATCACCAAACTGAATATACCGGTAAATAAGGTGTAAGGAGTAATGAGGTCGAGGAAAGTCCCGGCGTACTCTTTATCCGATCCGATGGGAAAGCCAATAACCACGTTACCAATAGCTATTCCGAACAGCAGGGCAGACAGGGCCGATCCGATAGAAAAAAGCGTGTCCCAGGTACCTCTCCACCGCGTGCTGGTTTCTTTGCTGCGAAACTCGATCGATACGGCCCGGAAAATTAGGGCCACCAGCAAAAACATGAAAGGCAGGTAGAAGCTGGAAAACGCAGTAGCGTATACATCGGGAAAGGCAGCAAACAGGGCTCCTCCGGCAGTAATGAGCCACACTTCGTTCCCATCCCATACCGGCCCAATAGAGTTAAGTAGTACTCTACGGTTATGGTCGCCTTTACTGAAGAGGTGAAGGGCACCTACCCCCAGGTCGAACCCATCGAGTATAGCGTATCCCATCAATAATATACCTATAATCAGGTACCAGATTACGTTGAAGTCCATGGTAAAAAATTAATGGTGCAAAAGTTATCGTTTCAGCAATCGGTTAACAGCATCTACCCGGGCTTCTTTCTCCGGGTACACCGTTTTCAGGTCGGCATGGTACTTTTCAGGCCCGTGCTTAATTTCTCTATCCAGCACGTAGGTCCACACAAAAAATAACAAGGTATACACAATACCGAACAGGATGAGCGAAGTAAGCACTTCGGGGGCGGTTACCGATTTGGAAAGTCCGTCGCTGGTTTTCAAAAGCCCCTGCACGATCCAGGGCTGGCGGCCGCGTTCGGCCGATACCCAGCCTAACTGGTTAGCAATAACGGGTAGAATAACGGCAAACTGGTATAAAAAGAGCAGCCAGCGCTTATTGAATAACTGTTTACGCCAGAGCAGGTAGCTACTAAAGAGCGTAAGCCCGATAAAAAACATGCCCAGGGCCACCATCAGGTGATAGGTTTGAAAAACCGAGGCAACGGGGGGCCACTCATCTTTCGGAAATTCGTTCAGGCCTTTTATTTCAGCCTGTGTGTCGTTGAAAGACAGAAAGCTGAGCAGACCAGGAATTTCAATACCTACCGTTTTTTGTTCCTCCGGATCAGTATACCCGATCACGGTAAGCGGGGCCTCCCGCTGGGTTTCGTACACCCCTTCGTAAGCTGCCAACTTGGCCGGCTGGTGCTCAGCTACCACCTGCCCGTGCCAGTGCCCCAGTGCCAGTTGCCCGAGGGCTGCAACCGTAGCCACCAGCAGGGCGGTACGAAATGATGTTTTGGCAAAGCGAACGTGTTTTTTCTTAATCAGATAATAGGCGGAAACGCTCAGAACCAGGAAAGCCCCCTGAATAAATGCCCCCACAACTACGTGGCTAAACCGAACCATAGCCGAAGGGTTGAACACCATGCCCCAGAAATCGGTAATTTCAGCCCGCGTCATGCCGGCTGCGTCGGTAACCAGTTGGTAAGCCACCGGGGTCTGCTGCCAGGAGTTGGCTACAACAATCCAGAATGCAGACATTATCGACCCCAGGGCTACCATGGCTGTCGAAAACATGTGAACGCGTTTATTAACCCGGTTCCAACCGAACAAAAGAATAGCCAGGAATCCCGATTCCAGGAAGAAAGCAAAAATTCCTTCAGCCGCCAGGGGAGAACCAAAAACATCACCAACAAAGCGGGCATAGGAGGCCCAGTTGGTACCGAATTCAAATTCCATTACAATACCGGAAGCCACTCCGATAGAAAAATTAGCAGCAAATATTTTAATCCAGAACCGGGTAATGGTTTCGTATAACTTGTCTCCGGTAATCAGGTAAGTAGCTTCAAAAATTACCAGCAGTAATCCAAGCCCAATACTGAAAGGGGGGAAGAGGTAGTGAAACATAATGGTAAAGGCGAATTGCAACCGCGATAGCAATTCAACATCCAGCTGATCCATATATATATTATTTTATTTAATTTGCTGATTATTTAACTTTCTGTAGATAAGCCACGCTCCGGCAATAAATCCAAGTCCTACGGTAATTTTCAACGCTTTGGAATAACTGATTACTCCTTCCAGGTCGGAAATGGGTAGATGCTTTAGCAAATGGTAACTAACCAGCAGGGTAATTACCAGTAACACGAGCTTTCTAATGGATTTTGCGTTTTCCATGTTTGCTTATATTTGCTACCAAAGATAAGGCCGGAAGAGCAGGATCAATTACAGGATTGGTGATTTGTATGGTACTTTTGGGAACACTTTGCCCTTAATGGCCTGTAAACAGAGAAGATATGACCATCAGATTCATTACTTATGCTACTTTGCTTTTCATTATTGCCTGCCAGCCCGGTAAACAAGACCCGGGATCTGATCCACTGGCCCGCATTACCACGCCCCAGGGCGAAATAATTTTCCGTTTCCACGATGCCACTCCCAACCATCGTGAAAGTTTCATGAAACTGGCCGCGGCCAATTACTGGGATACATTAACGTTTAACCGGGTTGTGCCCGGGTTCGTAATCCAGGGCGGTTGCCCCGACACGCCCGAAGGGTTCTCTAATTCCCCTTATTTACTAAAACCGGAGTTTTCCGATACCATTAAACACGTGTACGGAGCGGTAGGGGCCGGGCGCGACAATAACCCGGAAAAACTTTCAGCCGGTTGTCAGTTTTACATTGTGCAGGATAAGGAAGGTATTGCTCGCCTGGATAGCAATTATACCGTTTTCGGACAGGTTATTCAGGGCATGGAAGTAGTGGAAAAAATTGCAGCCCAGGAGCGCGATGCCGCCGATAAACCCATCGAGCCCGTAACGCTCGATGTTGACATCATTGCACCTGATAACCTGTAAAGTTTAAATACTAATCGTGAAAGTGTTTCCTTTATTACTGTTGTTATACCGTTTACAGGGAACCTTCTACGAAACCAAAGAATGCTGTGCAACTAGTAAATGAAGCCGCCAAAAAAGCCACCCTTTATGGCTGATTAAAACATTCTTTTTTGCGTTGCAAATTTCCTCCTGATTGCTGAAGTGGTAAACCTTCCCGGTACGGCGGTTACCATGCCACGTGCTTAGGTTAAACAATTAAACTGCTAAGCGGACCGGCAGGACACGATAGAGCAACCTGTTTTTGCCTGTTTTCCGGGAGTAACTACGTGAATTAAAAAAACAAGCCCCGCAGGGGAGGATATCGCGGGGCCCGTTGTAAATTTGGAAAGATAAGAATTACATTAATGTATATAAAAACAACTACTTTTGCAAGTAATTGATGTAGTATAATATTCGTCTGTACAAAAGGTAAGTTGCTGTACTTAACCCCCCTGTAAACCCAAAACTTTATGATGAACGGGTTTTTTTCTGCCGTTTTATTTTTTCTACTGATCCAGCTACCGGTTACCGACCTGAAGGAAGTAAGCATCACCAGGAAAATTAAAGTTTCGATTCCGGTTAATTTTGTTCCTATGAACGATGAAGAAATTAGGCGTAAGCTAACCCGCAAACCTACGGCAGCCTACACTTCCCAAAATCGCCTGGTCGATTTTTCAGTAAATATTGCCCCCTCTACCTGGAACGAAGAGGATTTTCCGTTAATGAAAAGTTTTTACAAGGCAGGAATAGCAAATATTCACAGCGAGGTGGAATTTCTAGAGGAAGTTACCCGCACCATCAACGGAAAAGAGTTTGCTATCTTCGAGTACGTAGGGGAGTTAAGAAAAGAAGAACAGCGTGCCAACAGCCGGCAGGCGGGTACCCGAAAGTATACTTACCTGCTATACACCATTCACGATGGCCATACGCTGGTTTTTAATTTTACCTGTGCCGACCGCCTGCGCCCCATTTGGCAACCGGTAGCCAAAGAAGTAATGATGACGATTAAGGTAAATTAGCACAACCACGACAAGTCAGGTCATGATTGTTCAAAACAGATTCAGGAATTGTTTATACTTACTGGTTATGCTGTAAAAGGATACCTGAGGAATTGCGCAACGGCTGTTTGCATGCTCAAAATAAATTGGCCCGCAAGGCCCGGCCCGGCTGGCCTTTCTGCAACATTTTGCCTGCCCCCTCCAACCGGTTCCGCTAAACCACTTCGGCGAGGCCACCGTGGCACGGCCGCACACCATATCCCCTAACCTGCTCTGGTCTTCATTTTTTTCGACTTGAAATCAAAAATTTCCCGTTTTGTAGCTTTAAATAATACAATCGT
>CAZIWJ010000172.1:0-7841 GCA_964542855.1 uncultured Roseivirgaceae bacterium | reverse complement strand
AAGCTAAAAATTTAGGTATAGAAGGAACTGTTTTCGTGAAATTTATTGTAAACTCAAACGGCGAAATAAGTGCCGCTACGGCAGCCGAAGACCTGGAAACTTCCCGCTCATACCTGGTCGATGACCTGAAAAAAGAAGCTATTGATGCAGTTAAAGCTACTTCTGGCGACTGGGAGCCAGCTACTGTAGGTGATATTCCGGTATCGCATTATATGGTGATTCCAGTACAATTTAAAGTTGAACCACCATTTTACGGCCCAATTTATTAATTAAGATTCTGTATTCGTAATCCTTGGTAGTGATAAAAAGCCGGCTTTACTAAAGCTGGCTTTTTTTGCTGCTGGTTTAATATGCGCGTTAAGGGTTAACGAACCGTTTTCCAGGTTCTCCCTCGCCTTTTCCTTGAGTAGCTTTTATGGTATCTCCTTCCTGAGCGTACTGGGCTTCTCTTTCTAGTTGGGTGGTTTTATTCGTATCGCAGGCAAATAAGAAAGGAACAACAAGTAGTACAGTTAACAGTGTTTTCAGGTTAATCATAAATAAATTTAATTTAACTATCTACTATGTACACGGAGAATTCCGATGATGTTTTTAACCTGTTCACGGAAATGGGTTATACAGGCCGTGAAGCTTTAGTCTACTTTAAACCGGCAACTGTCCCAGGCCAGCATCACAGGTTCGTAATCTACTTCTTCAGTTATGTTCGATTCAACCGCCCCGGTTTGTTGATAGGGAACAACCCCAAGTTTATTGTCCTCAAACCAGAATTGAAAACCTGCAGCTGTGCTTTCGTGCATTCCGGCGGGTACATCAGACAAGATGTCCTTTCCATTTATCCTGGGGAAAACTGATCTTGCTTTTATCCATTCCTGGTTAGCAGAGTTATAATATTCAGCACGCAGGGTATATTCGTCTGAAGCCATTCCGGCCTGTACTTCTATGCAAACCAGCAGGTTTTTAGCAGGTTCTTCGCAAGGATACAAGCGGTAAATGTATGTTGCCGGGTAATTATTATCGGCAGTGGAAAATGTAGCTGTTTGCAGTTTCCTGTTGTAATTAAGGTAATAAGGAGATTGGGTAAAATCATGCTGCCTGTTGGTATCCAGTAAAATATGGTGTTGAATTGTATCGGTGAATGAAAGGTCGTAAAGCATTTCTTTCATTTCACCATCCAGGGTGGTATTAGCCGGCATACTGGTTAGTAACAGGTGGTCAGCAAGTGTTTTAGGAGATCTGCTAACGCTATCGACCCAGGTGTAGGAAAACTCAATGGTATCTTTTCGCTCAAGCAGGCTTTGAAGGTTTTCTGTTCCAGTATTCGCTGTTTGTGTTTCAGGTGAATGGGTTGGGTAACAACCGCTTAAGCTTAAGCCGATGAAGAGCAAGATTAGTAGTGTGCTGATCATACTGTAAATATACTTCATTTTATTCCACAGTTGTTGTGTAGATAATTTACACCTGGTTAATATGCTTACAGCGTAATAGATCTTCTGTTTATACAATATTCAAACCATATTATTTAATACGGATTGGTTTCTAATTGGGACATTGATCCACATTAGGGATTGTTTGTAAGATGTTTAAAATTCATAAAATGCTGGTTACCAGTTAAATGGTTTTACTGGTATAAGTTATGAATAAAAAGAAGCCAAACCATTTGTACAGTGATAGCAGAAGCCAATAACGTATTATTTACTAACAATTTTGTGGATGTTACCCATTACGAGGAAGAAAATGCTTTTTTATGTCGTATTAAAGCACCCGCTGTTCCTACGAAAATATTCGTCGGCACACTGGTAAAAATTGGGGTGCTGGTTGAACTGGAACAGGTAAGCCGGTTCATTCTCGATTTATCAGGCATGGTTGTTTATGACGATCAGGCTATAAAATGGTTCCACGTTGAGTGGTCGGAAAACATGTTCAGGGCAAACCTCAGGAAGGTGACAATGCTCTTACCGGAAGATAACCTGTTTAAGCAGCAGTTGGTTAAGGCCCAAAAAGAGATGGCAGGCAAATACCCTAGAAAAAACTTTAACCGCTACAAAATCAGGAATGCCTGCTCGGTGAAGGAAGCCCTGCTGATATAAAGATTCTTTTTACCATGATTGCAATTTACAAAAGGGAAGCTACTAAGCTTCCCTTTTCAGGCTAATCGTTGCTGAAACAATGCATCGTTACCAACTGAAAGAGTTATTTCACAACCAGCTTGCCCTGCTTGCTGTAAGTTTTTCCCACGGTAACCTGGTAATAGTACAGGCCTGTTGGTAACCCGGATGTTTTCCACTCCAGCTTCTGTAGGCCTTTGTCGGGGGCTATTTTTTGCTGGTGTTGTACCCGTTGTCCCTGCTGGTTAAAGATGCTCAGGGTAACGGGCTTCCCGGCTCCGCTGGTGCTAACCCTGGTGGTTAACCGGGTTTGAACCGGGTTAGGGTATACCCTGAAAACCCGGTTAACTGCTATTTTTCTGTCCAGGACCTGTGTATCACCAGAAGAATACATAATCTTTATCCGGGCACCGGGCCGGGTAATATATTCATTCTGCTGAAGCATATTAATAATCTCCTGCCGGGTTTCGTTCCACAGGTACAGGTTACCGGGTAATGAAGCAGTAATTTCCTGGTCCCAGGAAAGGTTAACCGGTTCTTGTTTGTTACTGTTCAATTCAAACAGCCAGGTGTACTCATCCCGGAAAGGAACTATACTTCGGCTCAGGTGGTCGGAAGAAGTTAACTCGAGGTAATTCATAAACCGGGGCAGGGTTCCCAGGTCAAACCGGTCTCTTCCTTCCTGGGCATTTTCTGTCATACCAATTCCACCGGTAGCATTACCCATCGACTTGCTCTTCAGGGCAATGGGAAGGGTCCAGCCTTTCAACGGCTGTTTTCTCTCTCGTTGCTGTGAGGATTGTTGCGGCATTTTGAAGGGTAAACGAATGGTAACTGGTTCTTCGTGCTTCCACTCGATAAACCCACCTTCCAGGGGGTACAATTGATTTTCACCTGCTTGGTAAGTCCCATTCCACAGTCGAATGAATTTACTTAACGATTCCTCATCCAGTTTCTCGGAATTATAATCTATTATTGCCTCCCACGACAGGTTCAGGTTATAGGGATTGCCTACCAGGTTCATGCCCGGGTAAAGGGTGATTTCCTGTTCTTCCAGTAACTGCCCGGAATAGTGAATTGCTGCATCTTTCACGTTATGAATTAACATATACCCCTGTCCGGTTTCAAAATTGCTGAAGGCAGGATACTCCCTGAACGCCCCTTCTTCGTAAGTAAACAGCCTCCAGGTTTTAATATTTTGCTCACCCAGGTTTTTCAGCACACTGTCTACCGCTAAATCCTCGAAAGGCAAACTGATAATCTGGTAGTCGGCCAGGGTAGGGGTATAAGTATCTCTTATCGGCTCAATTCCGCTATCCAGGGTATCGTCTTCATTGATGTAATAGGTAATGGTATCCGATGCTGTTACCGATTCATTATTATAATCCGTTGCGGTAACATGATAAATGTACCCGTGTTTGTCTTTATTTTCCCTGAAAAAGAAAGGAGGTATGGAAGAGGTATAAAGCGAATCCTTTAATTGCATGGGCACTGCCTGCTGAAAAGTAAAAGCTGAACTGGCTTTTTCCAGGGTAAGTGAAACGTTGGCCACTGCTGTATCGCCGGGTATTACGCTGGCTTGCAGTTCCAGGGGTTCGCCGCTTCGTAATGTATTGTTGAATCGGGGAATAACTATCGGGCCATTAAAAGCGGGTAATATCGTAATGACCATTTCTTTCTGGCTCTTTGCCCCGAACTCGTCCAGTACAGTAGCAATTAACTGGAAATTACCTGTGTCACTTTCCGCCGGTATGCCGGTTAACGCACTTTGCTGGCTGTTGTATGATAACCAATTTGGCAGGGTGCTGCTACCGTACTCTCTCAACTGCATAGTAGTTTGGTCACCATCCGGATCGTAAAACAGGGTATCGCTAAAACGGAAGTTAATGGTATCTTTCGCCCGATAAGTCAGGTTGGGAAGTTCAGCTACATACCATTCAGGGACCTGGTTTCTAAAAGGCTCTACTACGATTTGGAAAGTATCCGTAGCAGTAAGCCCAATGCTGTCTCGGGCCCTGGCCTCTACCAGTAAAGTATCTACTTCATCGGGAATCCCACTTAATTTGCTGGGGAAGAAATCTTCTTTTAACCAGTTGGGGAAGGTGTCGCGGTTTACTGGTACAAAGAATTTCAGGGGATTTTCCCCGTCAACGTCAATAAAAGTAGAATCGGGCAGTACAAACTCAAATGGCCGTTTTACCTGGGCGGTTACATCTGGCAGAGGATGAACCAGTTCAGGAGCATCTTCCGTGTTTTCTTCTATTTCAATTTGTACGCTGTAAAATTTACTAACAGCCGTATTAAAGGTATCTGAAACTACAGCCAGAATATTATAATTTCCCGGTGGTAAAAGAATAGTATCAAGAGGCAAACTTGAAAGGGTATTACCCTGCATAACCCATCTGAAAGCAAGCTGTTCTTTTAGTCCATCCGGATCGTAAGTTTGTAGAGCATTAAGCGGTACCCGTGCCAGTGAATCTTCGTCGGGCATAATAATGACTGTATCGGCAGGGGAAAGTACAATGACCGGGTTCTTGTTAAATCTTATTGGTGAATCTACATTCATAACAATATTTAACGACCTGATTCTTCCCCGTTCGTCTTCAGCTTCTGCGATAACCGTAAACAGGGAGTCTGTTCCTGCTGGTGGTATTCCTGTAATACTACCTGTACTTTCATCAAAGGACAACCAGGAAGGAGTCGGATCTAATATCCTGTACTGTAGGTCATCTCCTTCAGGATCTACAAACAGTGAGTCTAATGGTTCACTGGTAAATAGCTTTTCAGTAGGGACATCGTAATTAATACTACTTCCATCTATATTAACTGCCAACTGAGGGGGTTGATTTTCCTCTACAATGGTAATAGTGAATGAACTGGTTACTGATGCTCTGTTATTATCAAATGCAGTTACCCGGATATTCACATCTCCCAATTGCTGGTTTGCAAGTTGATTAATGATAACTGCAGAATTAGTAGCGTCCACACCAATTAAGTCAAACTTCGACACTTCAACTGAATAATTTAGGAAATCACCATTTGGATCCTCAAAGAACTCTTTCAGTTCTATTCTTAGTCTAAAGAAATTCCGTTCTACTTTCTGATCAGGAATTTTTTTAGTAACTACTGGTGCCTGGTTAGTTGTGGAGATTGTAATGGTTTCATTTACACTAAACTCACCGTCGGTAGCAGTAACTTCAACATTCACTGAAAACAGGTTAGAGAAACGCTCTTCTATTTCAAGGAGGTTATTATTGATTTTAGCATCAATGGCAAAGCCGAATACATGTACACTGTAGGTTAGCTGGTCGCCGTTTTCATCCTCGAATATGTTATCCAGGTTTATGGTTTTTGGGGAGAATCCTGAAGGATACTCAATGTTTCCCGGAGAATTGGCAACCACTGGAGCAACATTTTCAAATGTAAATGAAGTGCTCACTGAGTTTGTTGCATTACTTTTTCTACCATCGTTAGCTGTTACTGTAATATTAACAACCCCTGGTTTCCTAACTAATTCAGTAATAACCAGGCTGTCTTTTTCTATTGTGGCTGATACATGAGTAGGCTGGTCGGTTGAAGCTGTTAATGTTAATTCATCACCGTTTTGGTCGAAAAACAATCGTTTTACCAGGATTGTGGTTCTTTCAAAACCAATTGGAACAATACCTCCCTCAAGTGTACCTACTGCTTCTGGTCGGGTATTTACTATATCCACCAGGTAAGAATAACTGCTTGTTGCCCCTTGTTCATCAGTTGCCAAAATGGTGATGCGGGCGGTGTACTCCTCTTTATTAACTTCATTAATCGTTAACCAGGGATATGAAATTTCAGCCGAGAAATTATTTCCTTCGGTAACTACTTCATAAGTTATATTTTCATCATTGCCATTCGGGTCGGTAAACAGTCCGTCGATGTTTATTTGCCTCGACCCAAAATTAACAGGTAACTCACTGATGCCAGGCGCATTTTGAGGAACAAGTTGTGGAGGAATATTTTCAGTAGTAACGATGAATTCGTCGGTTACCTGCAGGTCTCCATCGCTTACGGTTATTGTTATCCGGGCTTCATCCTGGCGTAAAGCTTCTTCAGTAAGTATAAGTACTCCCGATACTTCATTAATGTCGGCACTAATGAAACCTGGATTAGAAGAGCTCACAGAAATTATTTCTATCTCATCATTCTGGTTCGGGTCGTTGTAGCGGTTCTCCAGAGAAATGCTTCTTGTTCCAAAACCAGTTGACAACGACTGATCTGGTACAGCAGATGTAAGAGCAGGTGGATCGTTAAGGATGGTGAAGGAGAAATTACCTTCCTCCTTTAGTTCATTATTAGCATCCTGATCGCTGGCTTCTATGGTAAAATTAACTGGCCCCCGGTTCGTACTAATACTATTTATAAACAAGCGGTTTCCTGAAACATTTAAACTTACCGATGGGTCAGGGCCAGAAATAAGTGTATATCTTAATTGATCGCCATTAGGATCGGAGAAAAAACTATCGAGGTTAATATCGAATTCATTAAACCCGGATTCTTTGTCACTTATTGAATTGGGAGTAAAAGTTGGTGGCTGGTTTCTAACCAGGAAGTCGAATGATGTATTGGCAACATCTATTCCGTCAGAAGCTTGTAAAGTTATGGTTACATTTTCTTCGTTACCACTTAACTCAGTAATGGTGAGTATATCTCCGTTTCTGCTTAACCTCACAGCACCAGAAGGATTAGCAGAAAAATTTATATTTAGTAAATCCCCGTCCGGGTCTGCAAAAACGTTCCCAATGTTAACTGCTTTGCTTCCGTATCCGGCATTTACCGGGGCCGGATTGGGAACATCGTTAATCGTTATACCCCGATTAATCACCTTTACGCTTATCTCATCTTCAAGCCTTCCCCCCTTACCATCGGTAACAACAATGGAAACGGTGGCTTCTCCTGCCTGGGGAGAAGATGGACTTTCAATTCGGAATCCGTTGGTTGTTTCAGCAGCAACTACTACACTATTGTTACTACTTTCAACACTGTAATTGAGGTCATCTTTATCAGGATCCTGATAATAATCACTTCCAGTATATGACCTGGTAGTAAAGTTTTTGTTTACCTGTAGGCCTGATGGTAATGAAGTCCTGATTTGTGGCGAAGCGTTAATAAAGGTTAAATTGACTTTGGCAGTTTCACCACTCACCGCACCTTCGTTATCTCTTGCACGCACGGTAATTTCATCACTTCCGTGCGGATACGGAACACTATTTTTACGTTCAACCACAAGGTTCTCACCCTCTACCCTGTAATTATTTATCTGGTTACCTCCCGATACCAGTTCATAAGTTAGGGGATCACTATCAGCATCTGAAAACCTGCTGCGCAAAGAAATGAGTTCACTGCTAAAAAAACGGTTTATGTTAAAGCTTTCTTCGCTTATGGAAACGTTAGGGGCTATGTTAACCGTTTTAATAGTAAAACTTTGAGAAGCGGAACCACCTTCCGGATCAGTACAGGTTACTTCAACGGTTGCTTCATCAGCTAACTCGCCGTAAGTAAGTGTAATATTATCTCTATTTGCTATTTCAGCAGAAATGTAGCCTGCCCCTCTATCTATATACTGAAGGCTGTAAGTTAATTCATCATCACTATGGTCACTATCAACAAAATACTGACCAAGGTTGCTGATTTCATTGATTCCATTTTTATTTTCCTCTCCAAAACCAGTTATGCTTTTTTCAACAGCCGGCGGCTGGTTAG
>CAZIWJ010000171.1:0-7854 GCA_964542855.1 uncultured Roseivirgaceae bacterium | reverse complement strand
AAAGTAGCCGCCGTAGCTGCCGATGGTATTCAGCTTATCGCCACTGCCCGGGTAACTGTTCGGGCCAATATTCAGCAATTGGTTGGTGGTGCCGGCGAAGATACTATCCTGGCCCGGGTAGGAGAAGGGATTGTAACTTCTATTGGTTCGGCCAACACCCATAAAGATGTACTGGAAAATCCGGATAAAATTTCCCGACTCGTGCTGCAACGTGGGCTGGATGCCGGTACGGCCTTTGAAATTTTATCGATTGATATTGCCGACGTAGATGTAGGGGCTAATATCGGTGCTAAACTGCAAACCGACCAGGCTAGTGCCGATCTGAAAGTAGCCGAAGCCAAAGCCGAGGAACGACGTGCCATGGCAGTTGCCCTTGAGCAGGAAAATAAAGCCAAAGTTCAGGAAGCCCGGGCCAAAGTTGTTGATGCAGAAGCACAGGTACCGATTGCTATCTCCGATTCGTTCCGCTCTGGTAATCTCGGAGTTATGGACTATTACCGCATGCGTAACATCCAGGCAGATACTGATATGCGCGATTCTATATCCGGTGAAGATGATAACGCTGGTGGCGATCGTGATGATGATTAAATACCATATTTAATCATTATTAATCAGCATCTAAATGACGGAGCTACTTCTACAGGTAGCCCGTTTTTTTTTGCTTTCCTTTTCCTAAAACGGGAAACCTCGCCCTAAACCAGGCCTGTTGCGTTTCATTTTCTTACTCGATTAACTTCCTTATTATTAGGATACTTGGTTTAAAGTTCTGATTTATTTAATTGAAATAATTATATTCTGGCTTATTTTTTGAATAATTTTTCGAAAATCAGATCAATGGACAAGACAGAAATCTTATACTCCTTTATTCAGGGAATTCTTATCGGGTTGCTTATTTCGTTGAATCCCATGGACCCCGGACTTTTCTTGCTTTCAATAAAAAACCTGTTCGTGGTTACCCTGATTTTCATCTTTTTTTTACAGGTTAATACCTTTAATAATGCTTTCCTGCTTCAGTATTTTCGAAGTACTACCAGCCTACGTTTTACCTTCCGGCTACTGGCCGGTAAGGTGCAATTACTGATAGCCGTTGCGCTCTTAACCAGTGTAATCGCTACAATATGGAAGGATAAGGGTTTTTCGGATGCATTCACCAGCCAGTTTTTTTTCACAGTGCTTACCCTGGTCGGAGCAGTGAGTTACACAGTGATTAACTTCTTTCTGGTGGCCCGGATGAAGGCATTTAACGTAGCTGGAATTACATTCTTTATTACCCTGGTTCCTCCTGCGCTATTGGTTGGCAGCTTGTATTTATTCGAGGCAACAGAAACCGTTTACATGATAGGACTGATATTTCCTTTTAATCTCAATTTCTACATGGTTGCATCGGAGGTGTTGTACGTATTTACTGCTCCGTTGCTATACCTTACTGCCCAGGTATACCTGCTGTATCGCAGCAGAATGTTTTCACTGAATTAATAAAAAAAGGCTAATCAACTGTTAAACTGCGATTAGCCTTTTCTTTAACCAGAAGAGTTGCTGATCTTTAACTACCTATGTGTTCTTCCAGGAAGCGTTCCATCGTTTCGTAAAACTCGAAGCGGTTTTCTTCATTAGAAAATCCGTGCCCTTCGTTTTCTTTCACCAGGTATTCAACTTCCACCCCCCTGGCTTTCAGTGCTTCTACCATCTGATCGGATTCAGCGATATTCACGCGGGGGTCTTTGGCGCCCTGTGCAATAAGCAGAGGCGATTTAATTTTTTCTGCCTGCAAAGCTGGAGAAGTCTGGGTAAATTGTTCTTCCATTTCTTCCGGGTCACCAACCATTTCGTACATCATATCGAGCATCGGTTTCCAATACGGAGGAATAGTTTTTAGGAAGGTAAACAGGTTAGAAACACCAACGTAATCAATGCCGCAGGCATACAGGTGGGGTGTAAAACACAGCCCGGCCAGTGTAGCGTAGCCGCCGTAGCTTCCGCCGTAAATAGCCACCCGATCGGGATCGGCTATGCCTTCGCTAATTAAATATTTTACCCCGTCGGTAATATCATCCTGCATTTTTAATCCCCATTGCTTAAAGGATGCTTCCCAGAACTCCCGGCCGTAGCCGGTAGATCCACGGAAGTTAACTTGCAAAACTGCATATCCCCGGTTAGCCAGTAACTGAACTTCCGGGTTAAAACCCCAGGAATCGCGGTGCCAGGGGCCACCATGAGGATTTACAACTAGTGGAAGGTTTTCCCCCTTTTTATCCAGGGGCAGCGTGAGGTAACCCTGAATTTCCAGTCCGTCGCGAGCTGCATAGCGAACGGGTTTCATTTCAGCCATCTCTTCTTCGTTTAGCCATGGACTAACCTCGATCATTTTCTCAATGGTGTCCGCTTCCACGTTATAGAAGTAATAGCTACCGAGCGAACGGTCTGAATAAGTACGAACGATAAACCTGTCCTCGTTTTTATTGCTACTGGTTACGCCGAACTCATAGTCGCCGAGTTCCTGCTTGAGCCGGTTGAAACGACGTTCCGATTCGGAATCCAGGAAATGCCTCTCCCGCTTCCAGGTTGTATAGGAAATACCCGTCAGAACTTTACGCTTTTTCGAGTATCCGAGGTTGGAAACATCCACTTCCGGATGCTCGAACAGCAGTTCCAGTTCGTTGCCCGTATCCAGGTCCATTTTTACAATAGCGCTTTTATCCCGGCCAATATTGGAAGCGGCGTACAGGTTTTTATTGTCGAAAGTAAAAAAGAGCGGAGAAGCTGATTCTTTAAAATCAGTGGTCATCAGGGGCTGAAACTCTTCCTCTTCCGTTCTACGGTGCAGCAAGGTTGTATTTACCCCATCGGTGGTAATGGCAATGCGGAGCTTTCCATCGTGATCAGTCATCCAGCCCATGATATTACCGGGATTTTCAGCAATCATCTCCAGGTCGCCGGTTTTAATGTTCAGGCGGTAAGCATCGAATACCTCCGGATTACGCTTGTTCAAGCCGATAATCATCTGGTTTGGAATATCTTCCAGATCATCGATGATCTGGGTCACTACCTGGTTGAAGTTAGTCAGATCGCGTTCGTTTTCACCGTTTTTATCGATGGCAGTGAGATAAAAATTTTCGTCCCCGCCGTGATCCCGGAGGAATACAATCTGCTCATCGTCGGCCCAGAAATAACCGGCTATGTCGCGCTCGGTAACGGATGTGATCCGTTGTACCTCACCGGGTTTATCGAATTGCTGCACGTAAATATTCAGGCGGTCGGAATAAGGTGCCAGCCAGGCCATTTGGGTGCCGTTGGGCGACAGGCTGAACGCGGTTTTTTCCGGGTTCTTAAAAAACTCTCTTACAGGAATTTTTCTGGGCATCGGATTATTTTTTTGGGTTTTAAAAAACACTCCCTAAAAAAGCATTAGGGGTTCAGGTTATGCGTTTTTGTCCAGTTGGGATTTTAATACTTTCCAAACATTATTGGCTACTATTTCGTGCCCTTCAGCGGTAGGATGAATGCCATCGGGCTGGTTCAGTTCCGGGTTACCAGCCACTTGAGCTAATAAAAAAGGAATTAGCGCTACACTCTTTTCTTCCACCACTTCCCTGAACACCTGCCGGAATTCAGCAGTGTATTCCGGTCCCATGTTCGGGGGTACTTCCATACCGGCCAGGATAATAGTGATATTGGGGTAAGTAGCCCGGGCTTTCTCGATCATGGCAACCAGGTTTTTACGGGTTTCTTCTGTGTCAATACCCCTGAGGCCGTCGTTTGCCCCCAATTCCAGCACGAATACGTCAACTTTCTGTCGCTCGAGGACCCAATCCAGCCGGTTTTTTCCACTCGAAGTAGTTTCACCGCTTAATCCGGCATTTACGACCTGGTAATTATACCCCAGAGAGTCGATACGATCCTGGATCAGGGAGGGAAAAGCTTCTTCCGGGCTTAAGCCATAACCGGCTGTAAGGCTATTACCGAAGAACAACACCGTTTTCTTATTCTCCTCTTTAACCTGTTCCGGAGCAGGTTCGGCCGATGAACTTTCATTTTTATTGCTTTCTTCCGCCGGGCTGCAGGATTGAACCAATATCAGGGGAAGGAACCAAATAGCAACTAACTGAAGTATAAAACGCATAAATTGTATGGTTTCGGGTTGATACGCAACTAACTATATTCCTTACGAAAATGAAACTGTATTGATTGATAACAGTTTAATCCATTGAAATCAATCCGTTCTTAGCAGTGAAATCCATACTGGAAACCAACCAACTTTACAAAACCTACGACAGCGGCAACCGCTCATTAACCGTACTGGATAATATTAATTTTACCATTAAACCCGGAGAAACAGTGGCTATCGTTGGCCCTTCGGGTAGTGGAAAAACTACTTTACTGGGGCTCTGTGCCGGGCTGGACCGGGCTTCCTCGGGGTCAGTTTTACTGAATAACACCGCGCTGGAAAAACTTACTGAAGATGAGCGAGCTAAATTACGTAACCTGCACGTTGGGTTTATATTCCAGAGTTTCAACCTGATGCCAACATTAACTGCCCTGGAAAATGTAATGATTCCCCTGGAATTGCGCGGTGATAAAGAAGCTTCCCGAAAAAGCATGGAGTTGCTGGAAAAGGTAGGTCTTGACGACCGCCACGACCACTACCCTACCCAACTATCTGGTGGAGAGCAGCAACGGGTGGCATTAGCCAGGGCATTTTCCAACAGCCCCAAAATCCTGTTTGCCGACGAACCCACCGGTAACCTGGATGAAGCAACGGGGAAAAAAGTAGAAAACCTTTTGTTTGAACTGAATAAAGAACAGGGAACCACCCTGGTACTGGTTACTCACGATATGGAACTGGCCCGCAAAACTCAACGAATTATTCAGATTAAAGGAGGTAAAATTATTAAGGATACGGCCGCAGCCCAGACTAACCCGATAGAAAGTAATATCGATACACTATGAACAACTGGATCGTAAAAATGGCCTGGCGCGACAGCCGGCGGAACCGAACCAGGCTGGTACTGTTCATCAGCAGTATTGTACTGGGCGTTGCAGCCCTGGTTGCTATTAATTCATTCAGCGATAATTTACAGAAGGAGGTAGAAGCAGAAGCTAAGGAATTACTGGGAGCTGACCTGCTCATTTCCAGCCAGCAGCCTATAGATTCAGCCCTCCAGAATTTTATGGATTCCCTGGGTGGAGAACAGTCGAGGGAAATCATGTTTGCGTCCATGGTTTTGTTCCCAAAAGACAGTGGGTCTCGCCTGGTGCAGGTGCGTGCGCTGGAAGGAAATTTTCCCTGGTACGGTGAAATTGAAACCGAACCTGTTCCTGCTGGCCGGTCATTTAAGCGTGGTAAATCTGCCCTGGCCGATAACACGCTCATGATCCAGTTCGATGCAGCTACCGGCGATCCGATAAAAATCGGGAACGTTACTTTTAACCTGGAGGGCCGGATTCTGAAAATACCCAACCAGCCCGGAATCGCTTCAGCAGTGGCTCCCCCCGTTTACATTCCAATGGAATACCTGGAACAAACCGGCTTACTGAAAAAAGGGAGCCGGGTGAATTATCGTACCTATTTCAAGTTTAGCCAGGAAAGAGAAATGGAATCCGTGGTGGCTAATGTCAGAGAGAAGAGAGATGAATATAATATTCGTTACGAAACGGTTGAATCGGAAAAAGAAGACGTTGGTGAAGCCTATGCAAATTTAACTGCCTTTTTAAACCTGGTAGCTTTTGTTGCTCTCCTCCTTGGCTGTATCGGTGTAGCCAGTGCAGTGCACCTGTACATAAAAGACAAAATTTTCTCTGTTGCTGTATTACGATGCCTGGGTGTTAAAGGAAGCCAGGCATTCCAGATTTACCTGTTGCAAATCGGTGTAATGGGCTTCCTGGGATCTTTGCTTGGGGCTATAGTGGGTACTTTTATTCAATTTATTCTACCAGCTGTGCTTAAAGACTTTCTTCCGGTGGACGTAAGTTTCAGCATTTCTTTTACGGCTGTTTTCCAGGGAATATTTATCGGTTTAGGCATTGCTATTCTTTTTGCTTTACTACCTCTTATTGCTATCCGTTACATCTCGCCCCTACGTACACTCAGAGCTTCTTTCGAAGAACAAAAAACTGATCAGGATCCGCTGCGCTATGCGGTTTTTGCAGGTATTATCCTGTTCGTGGGGGGGTTTGCCCTTATGCAACTGGGATCAGCATTAGATGCCCTGTTCTTTACGAGTGGAATTATTGCTGCTTTTATTACACTAACCCTGGTATCGAAAGCAATGATGTGGCTGGTGAAGCGATATTTCCCGGTATCTTGGGGTTTTACCTGGCGACAAAGCCTTGCCAACCTGTACCGTCCGAATAATCAAACCCTTATCCTTGTCGTAGCCATTGGTTTGGGTACTACCCTAATCAGCATATTATTCTTTATACAAAGCATGCTACTAAACCAGGTGCAGCTCAGTGCCAGCGGTAACCAGCCAAACATGGTTTTATTTGATATTCAGTCGAGCCAGGAAGAAGAAGTGGCGCAACTGACCCAAAGTTATGATTTACCCCTGATGCAGCAGGTACCAATTGTAACTTTACGTTTAGCCGGGGTCAGAGGACGAGCGGTTAACGAAATTCTGAAAGATTCTACCCGGAATATGCCCCGCAGGCACCTGATCCGTGAACATCGGGTAACCTTCCGGGATTCATTAATTTCTTCGGAAACTCTCGTTCGTGGGGAATGGCGAGGTGAGGTAAAAAACTCCTCCGATACGGTTTATGTGTCGCTAAGTACCTGGATGGCCGATGACATACTGAAGGCTAAAATTGGCGATGAAATTACCTTTAACGTTCAGGGAGCGCTAATCCCTACCGTAGTGGGAAGCGTGAGAGAAGTAGATTTTGCCCGGGTGCAAACCAACTTTCCGATTGTATTTCCAGCCGGTGTATTAGAAAAAGCACCAAAGTTCCACGTCATTATTACCAAAGTTCCTTCCGATAGCGTAGCTGCATCATTTCAGCAGGCGGTAGTGAAAAAATACCCGAACGTGTCGATTATTGACCTGAAGCTGATTTTAAAAACAGTAGACGAAGTGCTTGGCAAAGTATCGTTCGTTATTCGCTTTATGGCCCTGTTCAGTATCATTACTGCATTACTGGTGTTGGTAGGTTCTGTAATTTTAAGCAAATACCAGCGTATACAGGAAAGTGTGTTACTAAGAACACTGGGTGCTAGTCGAAAACAAATCCTGATTATTACGGCACTGGAGTACTTCTTTTTAGGTAGCCTGTCTGCCTTAACCGGGATAATTATTGCTCTTGCCGGCAGTTATGGTTTATCGATTTACAGTTTCAGTACAACGTTTACCCCTGAACTACTTCCAGTTTTACTCACTTACCTGGCCATAACCGGCCTCACTATATTAATTGGTTTATCGAATAGCCTTGATGTGTTAAAGAAAGCCCCACTGGAAATTCTAAGGCAAGAAGCATAATTATTAATCTTACCACTTTAAAGAGAAAGAACCAGACAGGTAGCGGCTTGCATTACATACAGGTTGTGGAAGTACTATAAACAAACTGTCTGCTTATCAACTGATAAGCAACTCCTTTGTGTAATATTTAATTGCTTTGGGTTATACAGAAACTACCCGGGTTTGGTAAATAAAAGAAGATCATTACACCATACCTAACTGGTCCATTTTACTGTTCTTTTCCCGTTCACTGTGTGTAATTTATGTCCTGTTACACGAGCGATGATGAGGTAGACTTAACTGGCTGCTTTGCATTGCCCGGCATGTACCTTTAAAACCACTGGTAGTGTATGATAAATGGTGCAGACACCTAGTATTATCTTTTCAGTAGTCGTATGTGGGA
>CAZIWJ010000170.1:0-7871 GCA_964542855.1 uncultured Roseivirgaceae bacterium | reverse complement strand
CCCAGGTAACTCCAGGTTACTTTTTTTTCATTTACCCGGATTTCAAATACATCGCTTAGGTATTGCTCAATGCTCCAGGTTACTTCGGGAGCTGCGTCGTCCTTAAAAGTATCCAGGTAAGTGAGGGTATCGGGGCGGTAATTACCCTGGTTCAGGGCATCTTCCAGGTCGTCGGCAAATATTTTAATCGTTACCTGCAGGGACTGGCTGTCCGGGTTGTGTTCAATTGTACATACTGATACGTGAATAGGGTGAAAGTTCCCGGTTAGTAATAACAATATGCCGGCCAGTTTGGTGATCATCGTCGTATTTTATCAGGTTAATCCAAGCAGTGCCCTTGCTTTTTCTTTATCTTCTGTTAACTGGCTGGCCAGGTGCTCCAGGCTATTAAATTTCATTTCGGGCCGAAGTGGGGCCACCAGTTGCAGCGTTACCTCTTCGCCATAAAGGTTTTCGGAGAAACCGAAGATGTGGGTTTCCACCGTTCTTTTACCGTCGCCCACGGTTGGGCGCACCCCGATGTTCATCATAGCACCGTGGGGTTTTCCGTTTACTACCGCCCATGCTGCATACGACCCATCGGCGGGAATTAATTTATAGTCTTCGGCAATGTGAACATTAGCCGTAGGAAAGCCAATATTTCTTCCGTTCTGTTGCCCTTTCACTACCTTGCCGGTAAGGCTGTAGGAGCGGTTCAGGTAAGAATTAGCGGTTTCAATGTCGCCATTTTCCAGTGCATTACGAATCTTGGTCGAACTTACGCCAATGTCGTCAATATCCTGGCGGGGAATTTCCTCAACTTCAAACCCGTAAGCTTCCTGGTTCTGCTGTAAATGTTCCAGGCCACCCTCCCGGTTTTTACCGAAGCGATGATCGTAGCCAATAACCAGGTAGCGGGTTCCAAGGCTATTAATTAATATTCTACGAACGAATTCTTCCGAGGTAAGCCGGGAAAAGTCTTCAGTAAACGGAATCCGTATCAGGTGGTCGATGCCGGCGCTTTCCAGCAACGCTGCCTTTTCATTAAAAGTAGATAACAGTTTCAGCCCGTGGTTACCGGGTTTCAGTACCATTCGGGGGTGCGGCCAGTAAGTAAGCACCACCGATTCTCCGTCAGTTTCGCGGGCCAGTTCAATAACCCGGTTCAGGATTTTCTGGTGCCCGATGTGCACACCATCGAACGTACCGCTGGTAACCACTGCCCGGTTGGGCTTGTTGAAATGTTCCGGTTTTATTGGTGACTCACCCTGATGAATTTTCATAATTAGTTTGGCATTACCTGGGCTGAACGACAGCCGTTAAGAAATCATTCGGGGTATACGCTTCCTCAACGGAAAAAGGCCCAATTGCAGTTCTCCTCAAACTACTTAAATAAGCGCCTACACCCACTTCCTGTCCGAAGTCATGAATAAGGCTGCGAATGTAAGTTCCTTTACTACAGGTTACCGCAAAACCAGCTTCTGGTATTTCAATATCAGTCAGGTTGAACTGATCGATTTGAACTTCCCTTGCCTTCAGTTTTACATCTGTACCTTTCCGGGCATGGTCGTAAGCCCGCTTTCCTTCCACTTTTACCGCCGAATAAACCGGTGGTACCTGGGTAACCCTGCCCGTAAACTGCTGTAAGGTTTGCTGTAATTCAGTTTCCTGCAGGTGAAACGGGTTGGCAACTTCCTCTACCGGAGTTTCCAGGTCGTAAGAGGGAGTTACTTTGCCCAGTTCCATGGTACCGGTATACTGCTTTTGTAACTGCTGAATAGCTTCTATTTGTTTGGTTTTTTTTCCGGTACACAAAATAAGCAGCCCGGTGGCCAGGGGGTCGAGCGTTCCGGCATGACCAATTTTCTTAATTTTAAGCCGGTTACGGATTTTCTTTACCACGTCGAAGGAAGTCCATTCGTACGGTTTATCGATGAGCAGGACCTTGCCGGCCAGAAAGTCTTCCGCTGTTAACCCCTGATGGCCGGAAGTACGGGTAATTACATCTTCTACATCCATATTGCACTAATTATAGCCAGGGTACCCACTGCAAAGCAGTAATAAGCAAAATAAATCAGCTTTCCCTTCTTCACAATACTCAACATCCACTGGCAGGCCAGTAATCCTGATACGAAAGAGGCCGTAAACCCACTAATAAGGGCCAACGCCCCAATTCCGCCCGAACCAGTAACGGCAACCTGTTCGGTATAATCCAGGTATTCTTTCAGGCTGGCCCCCAGGATAACGGGCAGCACCATTAGGAACGAAAAGCGGGCGGCTTCTTCCTTGTTTACGTTCATTAGCAGTGCAACAGAGATGGTAGCCCCAGACCGGGATATACCGGGTAAAATGGCCACGGCCTGGGCAATACCAATAACCAGTGCCCTGGGAGGGGTAACCAAACCTTTTTGCGATTTCGCCCAGTAAGTGAGGGTGAGCAGGAAACCGGTAAATAAAAGCATAAAGCCTACCAGCAGAACATTTCCCCCGAACAGGCCTTCAATCTGGTTTTTCAGGGTAAAGCCTACCAGCGCAGCCGGGATCATGGAAAGAATAATCTTAAAGGCAAACAGCCACGAATCATTCAGTTGCAGGCTGAACAGCCCCCTGATAATACCGGCAATATCATTCCGGAAAATAACAACAGTACTTAGCGCAGTTGCGGCATGCACCACCACGGAAAACAGCAGATTGTCGGTGGTTTCCACACCCAAAAGGGCTACTCCCAGTTCAATGTGCCCGCTGCTGCTAACCGGCAGAAACTCCGTTAGCCCCTGGATAATTCCCAGGATGATGGCTTCGATAATGTTCATTCCTTGTTAGAGGGCTTGGAAAGGATGGCTACAAACTCAACCGCAAAGCCCAGCATAACGATGATGGGGCCTACCGTAATTCCCAAAGCACCAAAACCGTACGGTTCGGTATCCAGCGTCATGACGTAGAAACCGATAATCAGCAGGGCGATGCCAACCCCCATAATAATGTAGTTTTTCTTTCCGAAAGGTAATTCGTTATTAGCTGACATATACACTGGTTTAATACAGATCGTCTAAAGACATTTTTAAATATTTTCTCACCGCCCGGTAGGTGCTTAACACACCCAGCAGGCCGCCGAATATGAGGGTAGCCAGAAAGATAATGGCTATTTCCTCTTCCCTCTGCAGGCGGGTAAGTTCCGGGATATACAGGTTCGCATAGTACAACAGTGCGGCCAGTAAAGCAGAGGTGATGGCCCCGCCGGCAATTCCGTGTAGCAGGGAGCGGCGGAGAAAGGGCTTTTGAATAAACCCGGAAGTAGCCCCAACCAGTTGCATGCTGCGGATTAAGAACCGCTGCGAGAACAGGGCCAGCCGGATGGTATTATCGATTAGCACCGATACAATAATAATGAGTAGCACCGCAAACGATCCCAGGATGAGGCCGAGGCGGGTTACATTTTTGTTAATAGCATCGACCAGGCTTTCCACGTAGGTAACCTCGTACACGCCCCTCATACCTTCAATTTCATCGCTCAGTTCGGCTAGTTTATCTTTCTTGTAGTACCCGGCATTAATTTTCAGCAGGAAAGCGTCGCGAAGCGGATTATCGCCCAGGAACTCGGTAAAATCCTCGCCGGTTTCCTCGATAAACTTTTCTGCAGCTTCTTCCCTGGAAATGAAACTAATCTGGGGCTGGTCGTTTTGCCGGCTTACGTAAGGCTTTTCGCCCAAAATACGCATGAGCTGTACCCGTTCGTTGTTATTTACGCTTTGGTTTAAGTACACCTGAATTTCCACGTTCTCCCGGATAACGTCGCTCAGCCGGTTAGCATGTACCAGTAACAGGCCGAACAAGCCAATAACCAGCAGAGCAAGGGTAATACTGAATACCACACTCAGGTAAGGATAGCTGCCAAGGTTTTTCTTTTGGCGATATTTTTTTGGAATCCTGCTGTCCATAAATTACCGCCGCCCTCTTCGTTTACTAGGCTGACGGTTCTGCTGTTTGTTGTTGTTATTATTGTTGTTAGTATTCTTTGCCTGTTTATTGGCCTGGGCCTGTTCCCCGGCTTTCATGGCCTCCTCGAGGCGTAACTGGAACTTCGATTTCTTTTTGTTCTTGTTCCGCTTCTTGTTTTCCTCCAGGATCTTCCTGATTTTCTCGTCGTCTACAAACCGCTTAATAATTTGCTGCTGCCCGAACGTAGTGATGTTGGAAATCAGGTAGTAGAAGTTTAACGCTGCAGGAAAGGAGTTCAGTACAAACATAAAGATCAGGGGCATAAAATACTGGATACTCTTCATAGGGCCCTGCACGGTGGCGGCCTGGCTGTTAAACTGCACGGTAAGAATTGTGGAAGCAGTCATGAGGATGGTAAACAAACTCACGTGGTCGCCATAAGCCGGGATGGTAAACGGCAGGCTGAAGATAGAATCGTAGGTAGACAAGTCTTCGGCCCACAGGAATCCTTCCTGCCGAAAGGCAATGGCATTGGGAAAAAACTGGAACATGGCCAGCAGGAAAGGCATTTGCAGGAGCAGGGGAATACAGCCACTGATCGGGTTTACCCCTACCTTCTGGTACAGTTTCATGGTTTCCGACTGGATTTTCTGCTGGTCGTCGCCATACTTTTCCTTCAGTTCATCCATTTCGGGCTTCAGCACCTTTGTTTTGGCCATCGACATGTACGAGCGGTAAGTAAGCGGGGAAAGCAGGATACGAATCAGCACCACCAGGATAATGATGATGATCCCGTAGTTGCCAATATAATTTTCAAGGAAGTTAAATACCGGGTACACCAGGTACTTACCAAAGAGTTCAATGATCGGGTAACCAAAATATACGTTTTCCTCGAAACCGGGAGCAATTCCCTTCATCAGGTTATACTCGTTGGGCCCGAAGTAATAGGTAAACCCGGCATTCATGTTGTTGAGGCTTGCTGCCGACAGGTTGGCCCGGATGCGTACGTTTCGGACCGTTTTTTCATCGTTTTCCGGCACCTGTGCGTACACGTAGGCACTATCGAAACGGGTTTCAGCAATTACGGCACTGGAAAAGAAGCGCTGCTTCATGCTCAGCCACTTCACCGGGGTGGTTAGCAGTTCTTCATCCATATCACTGCCCGGGCTGATGTTATCTCCTTCGTCGCTAACGGTGTGGTAATTCAGGCTGCTGCGACGGCGCGATTCGTCAATATCATTTTCAAACAACTCCTGTCGCTTTTTCCAGGTGTATACCATGCGATTGCTGGCCAGTGTGCTGCCCAGTTGCTGCCCTTGCAGGTTGTAGTTGATCCGGAATTTATCGCCAAACAGTTTGTACTGCTGCTTAATGGTACTGCCATCGGGCAGGTCCAGGCTGAAAACCACCTGCAGGGAATCGTTGGCGCCAACCGTGGCGGAGGAACTGGCCGTTTGGAAGTAGAAATTTTTCAGGTCGATGGTACGGGTTGGAATTTGCACCAGTAGCGACTCACTGTTTTCGTCGTTGCGTTTATACAGGACTAGTGGCTCCTGCCAGTAGGTTTTATAGTTTTTGAGTTCAACCTGTTCAATAGCCCCTCCGCGGTTACTGAAGGTAACCCGTAACTTTTCGGTTTCAACGGTAAACGTTTGCTCGGTGCCGTTCATTGCCCCGGCAAACACCCCGAACTTCTGGCGTTTCAGTTCCTGTTCCAGCGAATCGATTTGCTGCTGATCCGGCCCGGCCTGGAGGGTTGGTTGTTGCTGTACGGCAGCCGTATCGGAAGGCCGGGTTGTGGTTGTACTGTTTTCCGCAACCGGTTGGGGAGGCTGCCCCGGGGTGGGTGCGAAGAAGTACGAGTAGCCTATCAGCAACAGGGCGATTAGTACTAGTCCTATCGTTTGATTCTTATCCATAATCTGCTCATATTTTCGTGCCCTTGTGGCTAACTGTCTTTTTTCTCTTTTTTAAACTTGAGCGCTGCGGCTACAAAATTAACAAATAAAGGGTGAGGAGTAAGGGCTGTGCTTTTTAATTCCGGGTGAAACTGGGTTCCCAGGTACCACGGGTGGTTTTTGTATTCAACAATTTCTACCAGTTGGTTGTCGGGATTTTTCCCACTGGCCACCATGCCTGCTTTCTCGAATGCCTCCAGGTAATGATTATTAAATTCGTAACGATGGCGGTGGCGCTCCTGTATACTTTTTTTCTTATTGTAGCAATTATAAGCCAGGCTATTCTTTTTTAGTTCGCAAGTATACGCGCCCAGTCGCATGGTACCACCCATATCGGTTAAATTTTTCTGATCTTCCATGATATCGATTACGGGATGCTGGGTAGAAGGGTCTATTTCGGTAGAAGTGGCTCCAGTTAGTTGAAGCACATTTTGGGCAAATTCCACCATGGCGCACTGCATGCCCAGGCAAATTCCGAAAAACGGTACGTCGTTTTCCCGGGCGTACCGGGCAGCGGCAATTTTACCGGCTATTCCCCGTTCCCCGAAACCGGGTGCCACCAGGATACCATCGAGTTCCGCGAGCCGATCGCTTATATTGTCTTCATCGAGCTTTTCGGTATGAAACCATTCCAGCCTAACCAGGCATTCTTTTTCAGCCCCGGCGTGAATGAACGCTTCGGTAATAGATTTATAAGCATCGGGCAATTCCACGTATTTACCGAGCAACCCTATCCTCACCTCGTTCAGCGGGTTTTTTAGCCGGCCCAGGAATTCCTTCCAGGCGGTAATATCGGGTTCGGTACTGGTTGGTAGTTTAAACTTGGCCAGCACCCGCTCGTCGAGTTTTTCTTTGCGCATCAGCAACGGCACATCATAAATGGTATCGGCATCGATCGACTCAATTACCGAATTAATGTTTACGTTACAGAACAGCGCTACTTTGCGGCGGATTTCGTGCGGGATGTGCCGTTCGGCCCGGCAAACCAGGATATCGGGTTGCAGCCCCACTTCCTGCAGCCGCTGTACGGAATGCTGGGTGGGTTTGGTTTTCAATTCCCCTGCACTGGCCAGGTAGGGAATAAGCGTAAGGTGCAGCACTACGTAGTTGTTCGATCCCAGTTCCCAGCAGGCTTGTCGTACCGCTTCGAGAAAAGGAAGCGACTCAATATCGCCTACAGTACCGCCAATTTCGGAAATCACCACGTCGTAATTCCCGGTTTCCCCGAGTTTAAAGAAGTGGTACTTTATTTCATCGGTGATATGCGGAACAACCTGTACGGTTTTGCCCAGGTATTTTCCTTCCCGTTCCTTGGTAATTACGTTGTAGTAGATACGGCCGGTGGTTACGTTGTTAGCTTGCGAGGTACGCACGTTCAGGAACCGCTCGTAGTGGCCCAGGTCCAGATCAGTTTCCGCCCCGTCGTCGGTTACGTAGCATTCCCCATGTTCGTAAGGGTTCATGGTGCCCGGATCGATGTTGATGTAGGGATCGAACTTCTGTATAGTTACCTTGTAGCCCCTGGCCTGGAGCAGCTTTCCCAGTGATGCTGATACAATACCCTTTCCTAATGATGAGGTAACCCCACCCGTAACAAAAATATACTTAACTGCCATAAGTGATGCTAAGAAGTAAAATCAGGATCGTGAAAGTCGTTTACGGGGTGCAAAGTTAAGTATTCTGTGGAATTATGAAGCGTTTATAAGAGAAATGCGTGAGAAGGTAAATAATTCGTTGGCCCCGGGTGTTCCGTTACATGCCTGGAACGATTACATTTACCACTTCAAAGAGGGTTTTTTATTAAAGAAACTACAATAGAGAAGCCTTTAGCGAAATTCGACAAACTGCCTGCTTTTTCTGGTACTACTTACGCGCCTGTACCGGATGCGAAAAAGCGTAAATGGTACGTTATTAGGCAGCGTAATACCGTACACAACAAGCCCGGTTGCTGTTAGCTTAAACCAGTTAATACAATGAATTGCACTATTTCAAGCC
>CAZIWJ010000169.1:0-7928 GCA_964542855.1 uncultured Roseivirgaceae bacterium | reverse complement strand
AACATGGAAACGCCCATTACAGTCATTAAGCCAATTACTGCCGGATAACCCCATTGGGTATCTAGTTCAGGCATGTGGGCAAAATTCATTCCGTATACGCCTGCTATGAAAGTTAATGGGATAAATATAGTGGATATCACCGTTAAAGTTTTCATGATGTTGTTCATTTTAAAACTTACGTTCGACATATACAAATCCATGAATCCATTCAACGTTTCCCGCTGGCCCTCTATCGTGTAGGAAATCTGTTCGATGTGGGTGTAAACATCTTCCAGAAACACAATTACTTCTTCGCTAAAATTTCCATCTTCCCCTTTAGAAATTTTCCTTAGTACTTCTTTAAGCGGAAGGGTTTGCCGCTTAAGGTAAATCAGGAATTTTTTATAGTTATTAATTACCGTAATATATTTCTGAGCAGTGGACTCCAGCAGTTCCAACTCAAGGTTTGCTAGCTGCCCAGATACATGCTCCGTGATAATGTAATAATTATCCACCAGTACGTCTATGAGGGCATAAAGCAGATACGCAGTACCTCTCGATTTAATTTTAAGATTAGGATCTGCCATGCGATCGCGTACCGGATTAAACAAATCACCAGGCTTCTCCTGGAAAGTAATGAGCAGGTAATCCGATACCAGCACAAAACTAACATGTTCGTGTAAAGCTTCCAGTCTGTCTTTCTCTAGGCTTAGCATAACTGCGGTAATAAATAAAATATCATCGTACGTTGCTACCTGGGATTGCTGCAAGGTGTTCAGGATATCTTCCTGCACTAGCGGGTGGATACTAAAGTGATTACAGATGGTTCGTATTTTCTCTACGTCATGCAAAGCACTTACGTCTAACCAGTTCGATTTTCGTTTATCGATCTTGCCGAGGACTTCCTGTAGGTCTTCACTTTCTGTAACAGCCAGTTCATCAGCGGTATACTGATGCAGGGTAAATTTTACCGGCGCACCGGTAACATTTCCGGTGTAGACCAGCGTGCCCGGAGCCATGCCCACCTTACTACTCAACTTGAAAGAAGAGATGTTTTTTATGAATGGTAGTAAATGTTTTTTTCTTGTTGGAAGCTTAATAACAGCGTGGTAATTCAGATAAAACAAAAAGGCTGCCCCCAGTCACGAATTAAGTGAAAAAAGACAGCCTTAATTTACTAAATTTCCGGTTAAATCAGTAAGCCGAGGTTTCAGTAGCCAGGCGAACTACCAGCCCGTTCATCGCTTCAGTTACCGGCATCTGGCAGGCCAGTCGGAAGTTTGGGTTACTCACCGGCAGAGTATCGAGGATATCCAGTTCCGGATCAGTAGCCTCGTTAAACTCATCGTTCAGCACTTCAACGCAGCAGGTGGCACATAGCGCCATGCCACCGCAAGTGGCTTCCACCGGGTATTCATACCCTTTTAAAACTTCCATCAGTGAAATCTGAACGTCAGTAGGTACCTCCAGAGGAACCCGATTTCCGTCAGATTCTTCTACATAAATGCGAATCATACTACCGGTATTTGGTTGGTTATGAAGAAATTAATTGGTTGTTAAAATTTTTGTACGCCATTTACGGTGGTGTACTTCAGTGTTGCTTTCTTACCCGGGTTTACGATTTTGTATGCGCTGTGAGCCATTATGGCCGCTTCGTGAAAGCCGCAAAGAATAAGCTTTAATTTGCCGTCGTAAGTGTTGATATCACCAATGGCGTAAACACCTTCAACGTTAGTTGAATAATCGCGGGTATCTACCTGAATGGCATTCTTCTCCAGGTTCAGCCCCCAGTTAGCAATCGGGCCAAGCTTCGGACTTAAACCGAAAAGAGGAATCAGGTAGTCGGTTTCAACCACTGTGGTACGACCTTCTTTATCAACTATCGTACAGCTTTCCAGCTTATCGGTTCCTCCAACTTCTTTTACATTGGAGTTCATCTGTAATTTAATTTTTCCTTCTTCCGCCAGCTTGAATACTTTTTCGGCAGAATCGGGGGCACCCCGGAAGCTATTATTCCGGTGCACCAGGGTAAGTTCCTCAACGATACCGGCCAAATAAATGGTCCAATCCAGGGCAGAGTCGCCGCCACCGGCCAGTACCACCCGCTTATTACGGTATTGCTCAGGATTTTTTACCATGTAAACAACTCCTTTCCCTTCGTATTTGTCCAGGTTAGGAATGGCAGGTTTACGAGGCTCAAACGACCCCAGCCCTCCGGCGATAACGATTACCTTACTGTGTATTTCAGTACCCTCGTTGGTTACCAGCCGGAACGAGCCGTCTTCAAACCTTTCTACTTCCTCCACTCGTTCTCCCAGCGTTGAAGTAGGCTCGAATGGTTCAATTTGGCTCATCAGGTTATCAACCAGCTCCTGTGCCATCACGGTAGGGTAACCGGGTATATCGTAAATGGGTTTTTTTGGATAGATCTCAGACAACTGTCCGCCAACCTGGGGCAACGCATCAATAAGGTGGCAGCGCATCTTTAGTAATCCGGCTTCAAAAACAGTAAATAAACCTACCGGTCCGGCACCAATAATTGCTATATCCGTATTAATTTGGTTCACTTCTTTATGTAATTTTTTAATCCAAAAAAATGTTCGTGTGCAAACAAATGCTGTAAGTTTTTTAGATGCTCAAATCATTTTAAATCGTAACGAGCACTCTTTTAAAATGTTCAAAATCGTCGTGGGTAAGGTTTTCCAGGCTTTTTACCTGATCATTCCCACGTAGGGTAACATCTCTTCCACCTTATTCATTCCCTTAGCAGTGAGAACAATCCTGAAACGTTGGCGGTCGTGCTTATCCGGCGCCCTGTTCAGTAACTCTTTCTTGCAAAGTAAATCAATAATTTTGGTTAATGTTGGGTTATGCTTGAATGTTAGTTCTGCCAGTTCACGTTGATATAAATTATCGTGCTCATAAACTTTCTCCAGGATAATCCATTGATCAACCGTTATGCCGAATTCGTAAAACCTGAACGGCTTCCTGGCATATTGTTTAATTCTATGAGAGGTTTTTTCTGGCAGAAATGAATAACTACTACTATATGTATCCGGAGGCATTCCTGTAAATTAGTACATCGCAAAATAGTATTCCATTGTACGTTCAACAATTTACAGGGATTTAACTCAGGTCGCGTAAATTTATGTAAAAGTAACTCTACAGTAATTTTTATGTTGCAAACCACCACCCCGCTGAAAATATACCGCTCCTCTGCCGGATCGGGTAAAACCTACACGCTTTCCATGGAGTACCTGAAGCTGATCCTTGGGGAAGCCCGCGATTTCCGTACGGTGCTGGCCGTTACATTTACCAACAAGGCCACTGAGGAAATGAAAAGCCGTATTCTTTACTTTCTGTATGAAATTGCCCGGGAAAAAGATAACTATAAAGCCACTACCCTGCAAAAAGCCCTGAATATAAGCCACGAGCAGCTCAAAATGCGGGCCCGGGCAACTTTACAGGCTATTCTCCACGACTACAGCTCCTTTTCGGTAATGACCATCGATTCGTTTTTCCAGCGAGTGATCCGCACGTTTGCTCGCGACCTCGGACTAAATGCCGGCTATACGCTGGAACTGGACCAGGGGGCCATACTCAGTAAAGTTGTGGATGATTTTATGGAAGGGCTAAACGAAAAGCAGGAAAAGCAAACCCTGAACTGGCTGCTTCAAAACGTTCAGCGTAGAATGGACGATAATTTTACCTGGAACCCGAAAGATGAACTCACCAAACTGGCCCACGAACTGTTCAGCGAGGACTACCAGCGTTACCTGCTGAACGGCGTGGAACAAATAGCCTCCGTACAGCATATCAGCGAACTGTATAAACAGGTTACTGCTCTCCGGAAAACGATATTAAGTGAGCGGCAGGAAATAGCCCGGGAAGGAATGAACCGGATTGAACAGCAGGGCCTGCAGATAAAAGATTTTTTCTTTAAAGAAAAAGGCCCCGCCGGGCATCTATTCCAGGCAGCAAAAGGAGAGTGGAAAGCCCCAAACACTTACGTTCAGCAAGTACTGGGGCATGAAAAAGAATGGTATGCTTCCAGGGCCTCCCGTAAGCAACAAATCCAGATCCAGGCTATTGAAGAGGAGCTCAATGAGGTGCTGCAAAACCTGGTGGTTCATTTCTACGAACATGACGCCCGTTTCCACACCGCCAACCAGGTCCTGAAAAATATATTCCCGTTCGGTTTACTCAGTAAACTGGATCAGCAAATTAAAGCGTACAAAAACGAAAATGATAGCATTCTCATCGCCGAAGCCCCCGTTTTCCTGAACCGGATCATCGGGGAAGATGAGTTACCTTTTATTTACGAGCGCATCGGCACAACGTACCAGCATTTTTTAATCGATGAGTTTCAGGATACTTCGGGGTTGCAGTGGAATAACTTTAAACCCCTGGTCAGCAACAGCCTGGCTACCATGAGCCGGAACCTGATCGTAGGCGATGTGAAGCAATCTATTTACCGCTGGCGTGGGGGCGACTGGTCGCTGCTGCTCCGCGACATTGTTGAAGCACCCGAATTTGGTGCCATGAGCGAATTGCTGAACCTGAGCAGCAACTTCCGGAGCCGGAAAAATATTGTAGCGTTTAACAATACGGTTTTCCTTCACCTGCCCGAAGCCATACAAAATCATGTTACCGGCCTTTACGAAGCCGATGGTGGGCAGAGCCCGGTTCCCGATGCCGGGCAGGCAGAAACGGATGCCTGGTTTAAGCAGGAAAGTGAAATTTTTACCACGGCTTACAACCAGGCTAAACAGCAATTGCCGCCCGGGTATAACCACGATAAATGGGCAGGACGGGTAGAAGTAACCTTTAAAACCGCCGAATTGCTGCAAAGTGAAGAGCTGACTTACGAGGAATACATTGAGCAGGCCATTCCTGATCTTATTGTCCGGTTGCTGGAATCCGGGCAGCAACCCGGCGATATCGCCATCCTTACCCGGAACAACCAGGAAGGAAAAAAAATTGCCGAAGCCCTGCTGGCCGACAAGCAGGAACGCCTGCAGAACAATGAAGTTTATTATCCCTACAACGTCATATCTCCCGATTCACTCATGGCCCAGCAGGCGCAGGTAAACGGGCTGCTGCTTGACGTACTGGGGGTACTTAATGATCCGGCCGATGAGGTGGCCCAGGCCAGTGTAATTGAAAAATGCGGAGTACTGGGCATTTTACCGGAAAAGGAACTGGAAAACTGGCAGGCGGAAATTACCGGGTTGAAAGCTGACAATAATATTTCAAAAGAAGAATTACCGGCCCTGATCGGTGAATGCTTCTGGAAGCGGATGCCCGAAGAACTGCGGCAGCACCGGGTTAGCCTCGGGAAGTTACCGGTATACGAACTGGTTGAAAACCTGGTCCGGATTTTCAAACTGCATGAGTTTGCGGAAACGGCTTACCTGCAAACCTTCCTGCAATCGGTTTATGAATTTGGCTTTTCCACCGAAGGTGACGTGCACTCCTTTTTGCAGTGGTGGGCCGATGAAGGGGCCCGGAAAACAGCCGTTCAGGTAAACGAATCGCTCGACGCGGTTCAGCTCATGACCATTCATCAGTCTAAAGGCCTGGAATTCGAAACGGTAATCGTTCCGCATTGTAACTGGGAAATTACGCTGAAGAAAAAAGGCGGAAATAACAACATTATGTGGGTATCGACCAACGAAAGCCCTTTCAACGTGGGGCCGCTGCCGCTCGATCTTTCCGGTGACATGAAAAAAACCTTTTTCAAAAAGGAGTATTACCAGGAAATTATTAAAGCAGGAATCGATAACCTTAACTTATTATACGTAGCCTTTACCCGTGCGGCTTCTTCGCTTTATGTGTATGCCAACCCTGGTATTACGCCCAGTCAAACCGACAAGATGAAAACGGTAGCCGATTTGCTCTATGTTGTCATGAAAACGCCGTACCAGGCTGCCGACGAATACGAGGTAACGCTGCACATGGAAGAAGAGCAATACGTTCTGGGGAGTAATGAAGCCTTGCAAAAGAAAGCCCCGCCAATACCCGATGACATCACCCCCCTGCATACCCGCTGGCGGAACCGGCTGGCGATCCGGCAACTGTCGCGCGATTTTTTCGGGCAGGCCGACGCACAGCATATTGAAGGACAGGCTATTGTGCTTAATTATGGCAACCTGGTGCACGATTTACTGTTCCGCATTATTCACAGGGACGACGCAGCCCACGCCCTCGATGAGGTGTATTTCACCCATGGCATCTCGCTCCGCGAAAAAGAAGAGCTGAGCCAGCGAATACGCAAAGTACTGGATATGCCGGTGGTAAATAACTGGTTTACCGATCCGGGCTACCGGGTAATTAACGAACGAACTATCATTGATAAGGGCGGGCAGGAGAAGCGTCCCGACCGGGTCATGGTTCACAAACAGGAAACAATCATTGTCGATTATAAAACCGGCAGTAATCCGGCCGATGATACCCGCAGCAAATACCGTAACCAGGTGAAGCAGTACAAAAACCTGCTAATAAAAATGGGTTATCCGCAAGTTAAAGGCTACCTGCTTTACACCGATCTGCTACAACTGGAGGCCGTGTAATTACTGGTGGCGAGATTGCAGCACTTCTATGATATCGTCGACAGAAATCCCCTTGGCAGCAAACAGCACCAGCAAATGATACATCAGGTCTGCGGCCTCTGCTTTAAAAAGCTCATCGTTATTGTCTTTCGCTTCAATAATTAGTTCTACGGCTTCCTCTCCAACTTTCTGGGCAATTTTATTAATTCCTTTTTCGAACAGGGAAGCAGTATAAGAGCCTTCATTCGGTTTACCCTCATCAAAGTTGGCTTTTCGCTGCGAAATGGTTTCCTCCAGTGCGGTAAGAAACGCCAGTTTTTTATCTTCCTTAGGCATAAAATTCAGGTAATAGCATTTAAAGGCGTACCGGCAGCCCCGCTTCGTGCAGGTGTTTCTTCAGATCCGGTACTGGAATTTCGTTAAAATGAAAAATACTGGCAGCCAAAGCAGCATCGGCCCTGCCTTCCTGGAATACAGTAGTGAAATGATCTTGCTTACCCGCCCCACCCGAAGCAATAACCGGGATGTTTACTGCTTCGGAAATCCGGGCGGTCAACTCATTGGCAAATCCTTTTTTGGTACCGTCGTGATCCATGGAAGTAAGCAGGATTTCTCCGGCCCCTCTTCTTTCCACTTCCTTCGCCCAGGGAAGGGTTCGTAACGATGAAGGGGTACGACCGCCATGCGTGTACACAATATCTTCGTCGTTAACATAACGGGTATCTATCGCCACTACTATACACTGGTTGCCGAAGTTGGCAGCCAGTTCATTAATCAGTTCCGGACGGCGAACAGCGGCAGAATTAACAGATACCTTGTCGGCTCCGGCTCCCAGCACGGCAGCTACATCTTCCAGGGTATTAATTCCTCCTCCTACGGTGAAAGGAATATTGATTTCAGCCGCTACCCGCCTCACCAGGTCAACCAGCGTTTTCCGTTTCTCCACGGTAGCCGTAATATCCAGGAAAACCAGTTCATCGGCTCCTTCGTGGGCGTATTTTGCAGCCAGCTCCACCGGATCGCCTGCGTCGCGTAAATCTACAAAGTTCACCCCTTTTACCGTACGCCCTTCCTTAACATCCAGGCACGGGATTATTCGCTTCGATAACATATATTCAGCATTAAGTTACAAATGTACGGAGGTTACAGGATATTAAAAGTATACTCTGATTTATTCAATAAAATCTGAGAAAAGTGCTTATCTTGCGTAGATATTACGTGGTGAAAAGGGAAATGAGTGGCTATGCCGAGAGCAACCTTACGTTTAATTGTGTTACTGCCTGTTTTACTGGCCCTGTCGGTAAGCGCCCGGGGCGAGATTCCCGTCGACACCCTGCAAGTAACCAATACGAACGCCAGTGTCTCCGGCTCGCTGCAACTGGCTCTCCGTGCGGCCCT
>CAZIWJ010000168.1:0-7955 GCA_964542855.1 uncultured Roseivirgaceae bacterium | reverse complement strand
TGCTTAAAAACGAAAACGAATTACTTCCTCTCGATAAGAAACAGGAAGGCGTACTGGTTATTGGCGAACTGGCCAGCGATAAAACCAGTCCGCTGGGTAGCTGGAGGATTGGTTCCGACGACAGTACGGCCGTATCAGTGCTCGAAGGGTTCGATGAAGCAGGTATTAACTACACATACCAACGTGGCCCGAGGGTATTTACCAGCGAGCCCTCTTTTGTTCAGGAAATGGAAGTTAATGAAACCGATCGTAACGGTATAGAAGAAGCAGTAGTGGCTGCGAAAGAAGCTGAAGTTGTTGTAATGGTATTGGGCGAACACGGCTTTCAGAGCGGAGAAGCCCGAAGCCGTACGGAACTGGACCTACCCGGTTTACAGCAGGAGTTACTCGAGGAAGTATACAAGGTGAACAAGAATATTGTACTGGTTATTATGAGTGGCAGGCCGCTGGTGCTCAACTGGGCAGATGAAAATATTCCCGCTATCCTGGAAGCCTGGCAGCCGGGTACGCAAAGCGGACATGCAATTACCCAGGTGCTTACCGGTGAGTACAATCCTTCCGGAAAACTACCGATGTCGTTTCCGCGTAGCGTTGGCCAGATGCCACTCTACTACAACCGGTATAACACGGGGAGGCCGGGACCGAAGACTGATGTGTTCTGGTCGCACTACATTGATGAAAAAAATGATGCTTTGTATCCTTTTGGCTATGGGCTAAGCTATACTTCCTTTGCTTACGGTGACGTTCAGGTTTTTGTTGATGATAAGAATATTACCGTAAACTGTTCGGTAGAAAATACCGGGGATAATGCCGGAGAAGAAGTGGTACAGATTTATATCCGCGATCATGTTGCCCAGGTAGCAAGGCCGATTAAAGAGTTAAAAGGGTTTGAAAAAATTAGTCTTGCCCCCGGCGAAAAGCAAACTGTTACCTTCACCCTGGGAGAGCAAGAACTTGGATATTATAATACCGTTGGTGATTTCCTGGTAGATCCGGGTGAATTCGATATTATGGTGGGTGGAAATTCAAGAGATTTACTCACTAAGACCGTTCGCTTTGAAGGAGGAATGAACCGTTAACTGGTTGGTGAATTAAAGTAAACACTGGTTTGGCCGAACGTAAAACCAGTTGGAGTTTTTTGCTTCATACAAACACGCTACAATTAATCGCTATGTCAACCCAAACCCGAGCTTACAAGTCGATTAAATGGAGTTCTTTGTCTTCTGTTAAGGTAAGCAGGGAAAATGGTTTTCGGTTGGTTATACTTATCCTGCTGGTTCCTGCGCTTTTTATTAACCTGGATATCAAGTCATTTACCGAAGATGAAAGTCTGCGTTCACTCGTGGCGCTGGAAATGATATACTCCGATAATTTTATTACCCCAACCCTGAACGGTAGTTATTACTACAATAAGCCCCCACTTTGGAACTGGATACTGGCATCAGCTTTTATGATTACCGGTGAACCGGGTGAAGGGGTAGCCCGTTCGATGACGGTTCTATCATTACTGGTTTATGCTTTACTGGTATACTTGTCGTTCAGAAGATATTTTTCTGAAAGGACAGGCTTTGTAGCAGCACTGGCTGTAATTACCTGCGGGCGATTTTTATTCTGGGACTCGATGCTTGCCCTGATCGATACGTTTTATTCGCTGGTTGTTTTCCTGCAATGGATTGTAATTTATGAATGGGGAAGAAAGCAAAAATACCTGACCCTGATTTTGCTATCGTACCTGCTTACTGCTGCAGGTGTTATGTTGAAAGGGCTGCCATCACTGGCTTTTCAGGCCATTTCTTTACTGGTTTTTTTCATCGATCAGCGAAAATTCAGTGTGCTGTTATCATGGAAGCACTTTACAGGAATTTTACTCCTGTTTTCAGTTTTAGGTATTTATTATTACAGTTACTTCCAGGTTAATCCCAATCTGTTGCAGGCATGGGTTACATTGTACGATCAGTCGGCCATGCGAACCCCGCTTGAGGTTGGTATGTGGGATACAGTAAAGCACCTGTTTACATTTCCGGTTTACCATATTTACCAGTTTTTCCCCTGGACATTTTTACTAATTCTTTTGGTTAAACGCAAAAACCGGGTTCAGGTACTCCAGCACCCTTTTAGCCGTTATGCCCTGCTGATGGGTGCAGCTAACCTGGTTATCTATTGGGTTTCTCCGCAGGTTTACCCGCGGTACCTGCTGATGTTTTTACCGCTCCTGTTCGGCCCACTAATTTATTTGTACAGCAAAGAGAAAAATAGTAAAGGAACCTGGGTTAAACGAGTTGAAATCGTATTTCTCTCTGGCATGATTGCCCTGACTATTCTACCGCTTGCCGCTTATTTTGAAAAGGACATTAGTGTTGTTAGCTACTGGCCGTTCATCACCTGGGCCAGTGTACTGTTACTTGGGGCAGTTACTTTGGTTTACATCAGGTTCCCTTCGTACCGATTGCATGCGCTTATTATTTTTCTTTTAATAGCCCGGATTACATTTAACCTGCTGGTGCTGCCGGTACGCACCTTTCACGATAAAGCTACCCTGAACCGAGCTACTACGATCGAGGCTGCTGAAGCGGTTCCGGATGCAGCGTCGGTATTTATATACCAGGGAATTAACCGGGAGGCTACCTCATATACCAATTCGTTTTACTTTACCCGCGAACTGGGAAAGGTCGTTACTGAAGACAGCGCAAGTAACACCCGGAATGGCCTCTACATTGTTGATCCATTCACTTACCCGGAAGCTACACTAGCCGACACTGTAGCAAAATACCGGGTGAGGCACCAAAAGCGTTATTTTTTAATCGGCCATTTGGCAGATTAAGAAACGCAGCAAGCAGCTAGTCGTATAATTAAGTATGAAGCTTACAATAGAACCCAAAGACTTTAATCCTAGCGAAGATTTGCTAAAACACGTAGAGGAAATATTCAGTGATCTTGATCATTACCACGATCAAATCATTTCCGCTGATATCTACCTTGAGTCAACTAACCGCCATGAAGAAGATGATAAGTCGGTAAAAATAAAGATCTTTTTACCTGGAAGGGAGTTATTCATAGAAGAGTTTGCCGATAACTTTGTGAGTGCTGCACAAAGTACGCATAAAACTGCCAAGCAAAATATTATAAAAATTAAAGAAAAAGATAAGGACAACAAGAACCCTCGTCCTGATAAACCTAACTAACTTCAATTACCTAAACATATATTCGCATTTACCATGCGATACAAAATAAAAAGGCCGGTACAACTTGTACCGGCCTTTTACGTGTCCAAATCATTAATTTGGAAGCGCAGGATAGTTAATAGGTAGTTTTTTTACCTTTTCCTTTTCCTTTACTTTTACCTTTATTTTTATCTTCCTCTTCATCAAATATATCATCGGGTAGTAGCACCTGGTTTATTACATGTACAACTCCATTGGTAGAAGTAATATCAGTGGCTTCAATGTGAGGATTACGCGATAAGTCGTTTTCATCCTTCACAAAAGCCCTCCCCGGGGTTATTAATACTTTTATTTCTTCTTCATCGAAAGCAGTTTCCAGTTCATTAACACCAAAAAGGTCTGCACTGTACGCTCTTGCAGGTACTACGTGGTACAGTAAAATATTGGCCAGGATATCTTTGTTTTCTTCCTTTAACAGGAATTCCAGGGTTCCTTTCGGCAGCTTTTCAAAAGCAGCATTGGTAGGGGCGAAAACGGTGAAGGGACCATCGGTAGTTAACACTTCATCCAGTTCTGCCGCCTGCAGAGCAGCTACCAGGGTAGTGAATTCCGGTGCTGAGGCAATGGCTGTTTCCACTATATTACCGATGGGGGGTTCCAGAACACTATTGATAGCATGCACCACACCATTAGAAGCCTCCAGGTCGGTTGCAATAATTTTTGTGTCGCCATTAATGAATGCTCCCCGGAAAGGACCTCTTTTCACCAGGCTTACAAAAGCAGCGTTGCCACTTAGGGTAGAAACCTCACCGTTTTCCAGGTCGGGCAAATCAGCTGCAAATACTTCAGCAGCAGCAACATGGTAGGTTAGTACTTCAGTAAGTGCTTCCGGACTAAGATCTTCCACTCCGTTAACCCCGTTGGCAGCATAAAAAGCTTTAAAAGCCTCGTTGGTAGGAGCAAATACAGTTAATGGACCGTCACCGGAAAGGGCATCGGCTAAACCGGCCTTTGTAACAGCCTTTACCAGTTCTTCAAAGCGAGGGTTTCCAGATGCCAGTTCTACAATATTGGGAAGCGATTTTGGCTCAAGAACCTGATCGATGATGTGTACCACACCATTTGTTGCCAGGTTGTTGGCATCAATTACATTAACTTCACCATTTAGCACTACGTTGTGGCCGTTTACTTTTACCCCGATAGTTTTACCGTCGATAGCTGTTATTTCTCCATCGCGAAGGTCAGCAGCAAATGCACGGCCTTCCACTACATGGTACAGTAATACAGCGGCGACTTGTTCAGGGGTTAGATCTTCCAGTGCGGCATCACCCAGGAATTCAGCAAAAGCAGCATTAGTGGGTGCAAAAACCGTAAAAGGACCTCCTTCGGCAAGGGTAGATACCAGTTCGGCCCGTGCCGCAGCAGCCACGAGAGATGATAAGTCGTCTACACTCGATGCCAGTGCGGCAATATTCAGGGAAGGAGGGAGTAACACCTTGTCTATCTTGTGTACAATACCGTTTTTACCAACAATATTGGCATCTTCAATATTGGTGTCGCCGTTAATAAAAACCTCGTGGTTTTTACGGCTAACGTAGGCCTCCCCACCCAGGGTGGTAATGGCACCAGGGTGCAGCTCTTTTTCCAGAATAAACTCAGCAGCTACGTGATACAGTAGCACTGCAGTGAGCACTTCCTGATCAATCGTTTCCAGGTTAATACCTGCTTCTTCAAAAGCTTCATTGGTAGGAGCAAATACGGTGAATGGGCCTTTTCCATTCAACGTTTCAACAAGTTCAGCCTGCAACAGGGCGTCGACCAGGACAGACAATTCAGCATCATCCTGAGCAATCTCTACAACGGTGGAACGATAACGCGGGGTAGCTTTTCCTTTCTTAACTTCTTCCAGCACTTCGGGCATAAACTGGCAGGAAGAAGCTGTGAAAACCCCAATTACTAAAGCAAGGATTTTGGTTAAGTGTTTCATAGCTAATGGTTAGAAATGTTATTTAATAACTATAAAACTTACATGCTGCTAAACCGGTTGCTGAACCAGCTGTGAATTAGCTTTTAGATGTAGTGAAACGTATTAATTGGTTCCTGAACAGGTTTTGAAAGGAAAACCAATTTGCTGCCCCATAAAAAAAGCACCGCTAATTATTAGTTAACGGTGCTAAATAATACATCGTAAAAAGTAGTGTAAAATGAACTGTAGGAGTATCCTTACTATTTACTGAATTATTTATCGTTGAAGAAATCTTTAATGTCGCTACCGATTTCATTCAGTTCTTTTTCCACGCTACTCCTTAACTGGTCGGTTTCTTTTTTAACTTCATCCCATGATTCTTCACGGGCATCACTAACTTCTTCAACTTTATCTTCCAGCGTCCCTTTTTTCTCTTTCAACGACTCGATAGCCTGGTTTATCTGGTTTTTGGTATTATCAGATCCTTTATCGGCTGCTTCATTCAGTTGCTGTTCCAGTTTGTCGATTCGATCTTCCAGATTTCCAATCGATTGATCCAGGTCCTCTTTCAGCGCTTCTTTTTTGGCCTCGAAAGACTCATTTTCTTTGCTGCTACCACATGATGCAGCAGTTCCAGCAACTAATAAGGCAATTACAATTAATCGTGTAAGTCGATAATGCATAGTTTCAGGTTATTTTGGTTTAAAATTAATTTATGAAGGAGCTACGCCCGGAGTTGAAATTTTAGCTGGCACTCTTTGTAGCAGGTCGTATCTTTTAATTAAAAAGTATAAGGCAAATATAGCAACTACTAACCCGAGAAGCAGGATCAGGGTTCGGTGTCGTTTACTTATTTTATTGTGTCGTATCATAACAAAAAAATAACCATCTGTAGAATAATCGTAGATTGTAGAACAGTAAAACCAAAAAGCCGACCAAAGTTTTTACCCATGAAAAAAATATAAGCCAAACCTACTTTTTATATTTCAACTACCTTGTTAAACCATTCAAATTAATCTGAATGCTTCCTTTTCAATGGATCTATTGAATAACAAATTTGTAACTTCTCATCATTTAAAATCGAGAAAATAAGTAACACATAGAGATAATTTACCCCCTTTTGTAGAAATTTATCTACATTTATATGTATTCAGCTAACGCCTGTTTAAAGGCTAAATATCATCCTTTTACTCAAAAATTAATCGATTGCCTTACTGAAAACCTATTATAAGGCTACAATTATACGCAAGTAGGCCGATTTACTTTTTAAATCACAGAGGAGTATTTTTATGAAAAACGCGCTTATAATAGACGATGATGCAGAGGTACGTCAGTTACTTGGTTCCTTTTTAACCCGACAGAATTTTCAGGTTAGTACTGCAGGAACGGGAGACGAATCTCTTGGCTTACTCAAAGAGACGAATTATTCAGTAGTACTTTGTGATTACAAACTGCCAGATACCAACGGTATCGATATGTTAGACCGGATCAAGATTATACAACCGGAAGCACCGGTAATTATAATTACCGGGTTTCCCGACTCTCGTATTGCTACTGTAACCATGAAGAAAGGGGCTTATGACTACATCCAGAAACCGTTGCAGGCCGACCAGATCCTGAAAGTGATTAATTCAGCCAGCATGCCGGTGCCACATAAAAATAATCTGCCTTACCAGGTTGGGGAAAATGCTGAACCAATGCCGGCTTCCATTGAACACCTGCTACCCGGTTCCAGCAAATCCATACAAAAAGTCAGGGAAATGATTCAGAAGGTGGCCCCGACTAACTTCTCTGTTGTAATTAGTGGCGAAACCGGCACCGGTAAAGAGTTCACTGCAAAAGCTATTCACAAACTCAGCAACAGGAATGACAAACCCCTTATAGCTGTTGACTGCGGTACCCTGAGCGAAGAACTAATGGGTAGTGAATTATTTGGTCACGTAAAAGGAGCATTTACCGGGGCATTAAACAATAAAACCGGCTGCTTTGAAGATGCCTGTGGCGGGACTTTATTTTTAGATGAAATTGCTAACCTGAACCTGAAAAACCAGAAAAAACTATTGAGAGTGCTTCAGGAAAGAAAAATTCGCAAGTTAGGTAGTTCGAAAGAAATCAGTGTGGACGTACGAATCCTGGTGGCTTCGAATGAAAACCTTAAACGTGCGGTGAATAAAGGACACTTCCGGGAAGACCTTTTCTATCGACTGAATGAATTCGAAATTGAGTTACCGCCGGTCAGGGAACGAAAAGAAGATATTTCTGCCTTTGCCAATCTTTTTCTTGAGAATGTTAATAAAAAACTTGGCAAATCAATTGAAGGGTTTGAATCCGAAGTACTGGGTTGCTTTCTCAGAAATACCTGGTCGGGTAACCTGAGGGAAATGAATAATACGATAAAAAAAGCTGCCCTGATGTGCGAGGAAACCCTTATTAAACGGGCTCATCTTCCTTCTTCATTTTGCTGGGAAGAAGAACCGTTAGATAGTAACCTGGCAAAAGAAGACGAATTAAAGTCTGCATCCCGACAAGCAGAACGTACTGTTATCCTGGAAGCTTTAAAACAAAATGGCTACAACAAAACGGCTACTGCTCAGCACTTAGGTATTGATCGGAAAACACTTTATAACAAGCTCGGATTATTAAACATCAAACCAAATAAATCACCTTCATGATTTACGGTTAAGCTCTTAATGTTCTTTGTAACTTTATTATAACGTAAAGGTGAAAAAACTCTCGTCATCTGCATTTTTCGAGCAGGCATTTGATGCCATTTTCCTGAGTAATACGAACTATGAATTACTGGAAGTTAACCAATCTATGGAACAGCT
>CAZIWJ010000167.1:6260-7961 GCA_964542855.1 uncultured Roseivirgaceae bacterium | reverse complement strand
GTAATGTTTGCCACAACCCTACAACGTGGAAAGCCAGTCCTCATACTCTGCGAAAGGCTATAATTCAGTATTAAATACCCGATTTTATTTATTTTTCAATGGTAAACTTACCTGCGTGATATTACCCTTACACTTGGCAATGGTGTTGCTTTTTATTCGGTTACATTGCAGCATTGAAATGCGCCTGAAGAGCAACCAGGGGTATTATGATAACTGCAGTAACTGGCACCAACTATCAATTTAGAGATGAGAATTAACAGATCAGCTAATATTGACCAGTTCAATTTGCTCGCTGCTGAAAAAGTGGTTTTAAGCAGCAGCCAGATTGAGCATGCGTTAAAAGTATTTAGTCGTTACGATAAAGATGGGAATGGAAACATCTCCAGGAACGAATTAAAGTCGATGATGGAAGAGTATGCCCAACCCATGAACGAAAAGGAAATTGAGGAGTTCTTCAAAATATTCGATACCGATACTTCCGAATCTATTGAGTTCGATGAATTTTTGGAAGTGATTAAATATCGCCTGGCCATAGAAGTGAACAAACTGGCCAATAAACAGTCGCTGGGAAATTCTTTCGAACCCCTGGAACTGGAACAGCTTGTTAAGTATCTCGACATCGTTACCTTTAAAAAAGGCGAAACTATTTACAAAGGTAACGAGTCGGGAGAAGCAATTTTTATGATACTTGACGGGAAGGTAAAAGGAAATTTTCCTGATGAAGAAGAAGTGAGGTTATTCGAGGAGGAAGACGTTTTTGTAATTACAATTAAGCCGGAAGATACTTCCGAGCACATTATCAACGCCAATTCAGATGGAATAGCCCTTCGGTTCAGGAGAAGCAGCCTGGAGCGCATCATATCGAGGCACCCGCTTATTGCACTAAAACTGAACCAGGTTTTAGGCAATCGCCTGAATACACTAATTAAGAAGGTGATGTAGAAACCAGCGCCTCTCACTTTAATTATCGGCATAAGCAGTTATCACTCATCTTCCCTGCTTTTTCTTTCATCCTGCTCGTACCTGCGCCTTCTGCTGCTTAGAGTATCCACTACCGTTTCGTAAATTTCCTCAAAGATGTCTGGTTGTTCCAGGTAATAATCGTACGATTGATAATAAATTGAATCGGTAGTATTATACTGGTTAAAAATGTGGTTTTGATACTGTTGGTACAGGTACTGCGACGTATCTTTTTTCAGGTTAAGGGCACTTACTTCGGCTTCGGCCAGGTGAAGGTCGATGAGTATCCTGGTTATTTTATTTTTATTCAGCAGGTTTTCCGGTTTCTTCTGAGTTTTCTCTCCCAGCCCACACCCGATCAGCAGGACCAGGGCTGCCGCGTATCCATATTTCTTCATAACCTCAAAGCTACAATTAAACGGGGTAAGTTACGCTGCACGCTATCGTTTTGATAAACAAGGCGGGATTTATAATTGATAATTCCCGGTCGCTCTTTTTCAGTTTAAACGATAAGTTGATCTGTATTATTTAACTATTCACAATTAAAGTTTAATTATTTACAGAAAATAAGTGAATAAAGGAGGTTGGCATTACCAGTTGGGAGTTAGGTACTGTTTTTGGGCATTACTACATGTAATGTAATAAAGCTGATCCTTTTGCTTACCTGCTAAAAATTTTGTCCGTTGTTTGTTATTGCAGAGAGTGGCCTTCTGGGCCACTTTCCTGTTTTTTACAGGGTGC
>CAZIWJ010000167.1:3269-6160 GCA_964542855.1 uncultured Roseivirgaceae bacterium | reverse complement strand
TGTCGGGGCGGCAGGATTCGAACCTGCGACCCCCTGGTCCCAAACCAGGTACGCTAACCGGACTGCGCCACGCCCCGAAGATGTATTGAGCGGAGGGTATGGGATTCGAACCCATGCAACGCTTTCACGTTGACGGTTTAGCAAACCGCTCCTTTAACCACTCAGGCAACCCTCCTTTTCCCTAAGAGGATTGCAAATATAGCATATCAATTTCCTTTTTACCAAACCAATTAATCGTTTTTTAAAATCAGCTTGATTCCTGAATACGATCAGGCTAATTTAGAAGTTCTTATTGTGTAATTTGTGCTGGTTTTCAACCACTAGCCTGGTTATTATCGTTAGCAGTACACAGGAAACCATAAATGTAACCCCGTTGGTATGTACCAGTCATTTGGTATTGAAGAAATTGTATTTACTGGTATTTTTATTGTCGGATATCTATTTTACCTGCTCCGGATGATCCGGATAAACCGGGTATTAAAGGTGAGCTTTAACCGGATTGTCACTAAAGCTGTACTGCGCACCCTGGCATTTGCCCTGTTGCTAACAGCCTTGCTCGGACCACTGTTTGGTAATACTTCTCGCGAAATACAGGCTGTGGGAAAAGATATCCTAATTGTACTCGACCTTTCGCAGTCGATGAACGCTCGCGACGTACAGCCCAGCCGACTGGAGAAAGTGAAGTATGAATTGAAGGAACTTATCGACACCTTTGCCGGCGATAAAATAGGGTTAATTATTTTTTCCTCTGAAGCGTTCGTGCAGTGCCCGCTTACTTACGATCAGGGGGCCCTCACTCTCTTTACCTCTACGCTGCATACCGGGTTAGTACCAAATGCCGGAACTAATTTTGCCAATTCGCTGGAAATGGCCATTGATAAACTGGATTCGGAAGAGGAAAAGGAAAACAGTAATCAGCAAAGTGCCAAGCTTATATTACTAATCAGTGACGGCGAAGATTTCAGCACCCGCACCGAAGAGGTAATAGAGCGCGTAAAACAAAACAATATAAACGTATTCACCCTGGGCGTGGGAACAGAAAAAGGAAGTAATATCCTGGTTAGAGGGCGCCCCAAAATCGATAATGATGGTAATGAAGTAACTACTAAATTATCTTCATCTTCGCTGAAGAATATTGCCAGTAAAACCGGCGGAAAGTATTTTGAAATTAGCGATCGTCAGAACGATATGGCCCGTTTAATTAATACCATTTCAAGAGTGGAAGGAAAATTGCAGGATACCCGGCAAATAGATGTTTCGGCCAATAAATACGAGTACTTTCTGGCGGCAGCTTTGTTACTAATTGTAATAGATCAGATCATCCGTTTTAGGGTAGTAAAGTTATGAAACAGTTAGTTATTATTTTTGTAGTCATCGCCGGCGTGGGCGGAGGAATTAACAAAATTGCCGAATCGAACCGGCTTAAAAAAGAGGCTGCACAGGCAGTATCTGACGAAAACTACGAACAGGCCATTAACTGTTACCGGGCCCTGATCGATACCCTCGGTATAAATGACGAGCAGGTACTAATGAATATGGCTAATGCATTGTACCGTACAAACGACACAACTTCAGCCCGGCGCTATTACAATAAACTGGCTCTGGCCGATCCTAAAAATATTCGTTCGCAGGCTTATAACCAGCTAGGAGTAATCAATAAGCAAAGTAATAAACTGGAAGAATCGCTGCTTTCCTTTAAAAATGCGTTGCTGGCCGACCCTACTAATGAAGAAGCCCGCTACAATTACGAACTGGTTAAAAAGCTAAAACAGCAGCAAGATCAGCAACAACAGCAGCAGAACAACCAGCAGAACGATCAGCAAGGTAAGAACCAGGACCAGCAGCAATCGGAATCGGACGAAGAGCAGCAACAGCAAGATCAGGAAAAGCAGGAACAGGAACAACAACAAAATAACGGCGAGCAGGAACAGAGCGAGCAAGAACAGGAACAACAGGAACAACAGGAAAACAAAGAGCAGGAATCGCAGGAAACCCCGCCCCCCTCACTGGAAGAAAGGCTGTCTGAAATGGATATGAGCATAGAAAATGCACGTATGATCCTGGAGGCAATGCGTAATAATGAAATTCAGTACATTCAGCAGAATGTTCGTAAACCCACCAAACCCAGAGATCGCAATAAGCCCGACTGGTAATAAGCACATTGCCCGGGCCTGACGGTCAGTGGGTTTCGTTTTTCCAGTTTGCCAGGTGCCTTCAAACCCGGTAAAGAAGGGTATTTTATGCCCCTCTTATATTACACTGTAAGTTTAGCCTACCCTATTTCACCGTATTCTATTCCTTTTTGCCCTACTTTAGAATTCTGAAAACTTCAACCAAAATAGCAAAAGGAATGAATCTGACAGATTACATGGAGAGCCTTTCAGAAGAGATAGGCGGACGATTTTCTGAGTATGACCAATCGAATTCAGTTATTATCGTCCCGCTGGGTGATGGAAGATACCAGACCATACTGGGTAATGTTTACTTCAGCGACCTTATCCACGATAAAGTAATTCGCTTCAGTTCAAAAGTGTGCTCTTATACCGAAGATATTAATGCACAGGAACTGATGATGGAAAATAATTTTATGAGCTACGCCAAGTTTACCCTGGCCGATGGCTTCGTAAAAATTGTTGCCAGCATACCAGTAGTTGACGTAGACGTTTACGATAATACCATCCTGAAGAAAATGATTACCGAAGTGGCCCAGCGTGCGGATGCCTGGGAACTAAAATTAACCGGGCTTGACGTTTATTAATTTTTTTTCAATACTAAACTTCCTAACCAGCAGAATTATTGAATAAATCTGTACTATTCAGCTACTTTTACGTTTAACACATTTAAGCAAGCCATCTTATCGCTCCTGCAGTGCACCTGCAGGTGAGGAAAGT
>CAZIWJ010000167.1:0-3169 GCA_964542855.1 uncultured Roseivirgaceae bacterium | reverse complement strand
CTCCTGCAGTGCACCTGCAGGTGAGGAAAGTCCGGGCAACGCAGAGCACCGTACTTCCTAACCGGAAGGGTACCGATTGGAAACAACCGGTATACAGCCAGTGCCACAGAAAATAAACCGTCATGCCCCGGCATGATAAGGGTGAAAAGGCGAGGTAAGAGCTCACCGCGTGCCAGGCGACTGGTACGGCAGGGTAAACCTTACGGGTTGAAAGATCAAATATACCGGTGCCTGAGGGCTGCTCGTCCGATGCCGGTGGGTAGATTGATAGAGGTTAAAGGTAACTTTAGCCCCAGATAAATGATAAGACCTATGTAACTGTACATAGCACAGAACCCGGCTTACCGGCTTGTTTTTTTCTTTTTTTGACTTTGCACCCTGCACTATGACCAAAGTTCTGATAATTGACGACGAAAAAGCCATCCGCAGTTCGCTACGCGAAATACTGGAATACGAAAAATACCAGGTAGATGAAGCCGTTGATGGAGAAGACGGACTTAAACAACTAAAAAGCAACCCATACGACCTGGTGCTTTGCGACATCAAAATGCCGAAGATGGACGGGATCGAGGTATTACAGAAAGCTGTGGAATCGGGCGTTGGTGCCCAGTTTATTATGGTTTCCGCCCACGGAAACATAGAAACAGCCGTAGAAGCTACCAAAATGGGTGCATACGATTTCATTCAGAAGCCACCCGACCTGAACCGCCTGCTGGTAACCCTGAAAAACGCTCTCGATAAATCCGACCTGGTAGAAGAAACCAGGGTGCTGCGTAAAAAGGTAACCGGTGTGGTAGATATCGTGGGCGAATCAGCGGCCGTGGAAGCAGTTAAACAAACCATTGAAAAGGTAGCTCCTACCGAAGCCCGGGTATTGATTACCGGACCGAACGGAACGGGAAAAGAACTGGTTGCCAAATGGCTTCACGCCAGCAGCCAGCGGTCCGGTGCTTCACTGGTTGAAGTTAACTGCGCTGCCATTCCTTCAGAATTAATTGAAAGCGAACTGTTCGGTCACGAAAAAGGATCGTTTACCTCGGCCGTAAAACAGAAAAAAGGCAAGTTTGAACTTGCCAACGGTGGCACGTTATTTCTAGACGAGGTGGGAGACATGAGCCTGTCGGCCCAGGCTAAGGTGCTGCGCGCCCTGCAGGAACATAAAATTAGCCGGGTTGGGGGCGATAAAGCCATTAATGTGGATGTGCGCGTTATTGCAGCAACTAATAAAGACCTGAAAGAGGAAATCCGTAAAGGAAATTTCCGGGAAGATCTTTACCACCGGCTGGGAGTAATTATTATCAAGGTGCCCTCACTCGATGAACGCAAGGATGATATTCCAGTTTTAACCGATTACTTTTTGAACCAGATTGCCGAAGAATACAACAACCCGGTTAAGGAAATATCGGAAGATGCACTTGTGGCCCTACAGCAAAGAAACTGGACAGGCAATATAAGGGAACTTAGAAATGTTGTGGAGAGACTGGTAATTATGTGCGATGGAAAAATTTCCGCCGAAGATGTGAAAGTTTACGCAGTGAACTAACTGTTAATTTCTTTTTTCTCTTTCTGCTTGGTCATATCCTGGGTGTACGTAGGGCAGGTGGTTTGAGTACAGGCAGATACAACGAAAACCAGTGCGGCAAATACAATAACTTTTAACTTCATGACTAGTAATTTTTTAAACACGATTACAAAAATAATGATATTAAACCGCTAATCAAATGCTACTGGTTTAAACCCGACAGCGCGGTGTAATGTTCTGCCAGAACCCGTACAAACCGGCGGGCTTTTTCTGGATCCCGATTAATTCTTTTTAAATAAAACTTTTAGAGTTACAGGTTGAAAACGGTCAACTTTTGGCCTTATTATTCTGTTTCCTGTTAAAACTCAAAATAATCAGCTACTGCCAAATAACACCTTAACGTATTCATTTTTACTTTTAAAGTATAACTTTTACCATGTTTACGGCCTCTTTTCCTTAAATAGTTTAGCTGATTGTAGAGCAAGTACGATGAAAGAATTTAATAGCCACGAATGTAAGCATTCTCCCGATACTCAAAATTTTTTATTACCGGATAGCATACTACAGCTAAAGATGCAGGAGTTATTAATACTGATGAAGTTAATGAAACGATATACCTCTCTAATTCTCATTGTTGGCCTTTTCTGGGGCTGTAACCCCCCACCCGACAACTTTAGTAACGTTCCTGAAATCAGTTTTGAACAGGTTCGGTTTATTCCCGGGGAAGGATCTGAGTTTGGTACATTCGATACGCTTTTTATCCGTGTATCATTTCGAGACGGCAACGGCGACCTTGGCCTGGCACCTGACGAAACAGCGCCCCCTTTCAATAACTTTTTTTTCTACGATACGCTTGGCCAGCGCTTTGTAAGCAGTGAAGCCGTTAAAAGCGAGCCTGCCATTGCAGAAAACCTGCTTACTTTTAAAGACCGGTTTTCTCCCCGTTACGATACCCTGCCCGATTTCACCTGTAAATTTTACACCTTTTTTACCCAGATAGGGCAAACGGAAATCAATGATACGCTATACTCGAGGATAAATGAAGATTACTATAACTTTCTTGCAGATATTGAAGTGAAAGAAAACGGTATGTTTGAAACTTTCGATTTCCTCGATCGCCTGTGTCAGCCCACGCCAACCTACGGCCGTTTTATTAACCTAAAAGAAAAAAATGAGTTCGATAACGGGCGGCCGCTGGAAGGATTTATCAACTACCGGGGGCCCTCGGCTGCCTACCTCCAGCTGTTCCGAAACGATACCTTGCGATTGCGCGTGCGCATCAAAGACCGAAGCGGCAACACCAGCAACGAAGTTGTAAGCCAGGAATTCACTCTTAATGACATTACTCCCAACTGAGCAAGAATTTGTCCCTGCAGTACAGTAACCCTAACCCTGTTATGTTCATAATTTTTTTCCAATTAGCGAAAAAAGCATTGAAACTATTATGCATACCCTGTTTTTACAATGCTCAAAGTGCTTCAGTTTTTCAATAGAACGGTTTGCTTACAATAGTAAGGTAATAAAAAGGTAGTTCAGCAACCTGCAAGGAGGTTGCCTGGGCTTTACACCGTTAATCGGTACTGGTATGGCACGAACGGGGCTAAGCCCGGCTGGTTTTCCTGCAATATTTTGCCTGCCCGGTATCCT
>CAZIWJ010000166.1:0-7962 GCA_964542855.1 uncultured Roseivirgaceae bacterium | reverse complement strand
AGCTGTGGCCCTTGGTCACCCGCTGGGCAATTCCGGTTCAAGAATAATTGCCACTCTGCATAGTGTTCTTACCAAACATAACGGCTCCATCGGCGTAGCCGGTATCTGCAATGGTGGTGGAGGTGCATCCGCAATGGTAATTGAGCGCATGAACTAACAAAAAAGCTAAGGAAAAAACAGCAGGTCTGCGCTTTACCAGCTTGCGCCTGCTGTTTTTTTGTGCGTAAGCCTGCATCTATCCTGCCCCTGTAGGCTTTTCACCTTTACAAACAATCGATTAACCCCTGATATGTGTCCACATATCCTGTTTTGGTAAATAAGGAAATTTGAAACACATACATTTGAAAGAATTACAACAAGATTTTTTTTATTAATAATAATATCATGGCATCACAAAATTATTTCGACGCATTTATGGAAAACCAGAAGAAACTGGTTGAGTCAATGACTGAAGCGTCAAAGAAAATGCAGGAGAGCATGGCAGAAAGCGTGTCTCCGAAAAGTAGCGCACCCGATGTAATCACTAATTATTTCGAGAAGCAGAAAGAACTTATTAACGAAATGAGTGCCCTTGGCTCTGGAAAAGAATCCATGGAAAAGGCACCTGACATTTTCAAGAAATGGCTGGAGGTTCAAACAGAATTTGGTAACGAATGGGTTGATTCTTTCCAGCAAGGTATGTCTAAAGACAACCCGATGGGTTCGTTCTTCAAGCCTGTACAGGATACCTACCAGCAATGGGAGCAGTGGATGCAAAGAACCATGAGCGGTATGCAGTCGAATATGCAGTTTACGCCGGTTTATGGTAAAATGCCTTCGTTTATGGATTTTACCAAAGGATACACCGGCATGCAGGGCTACTTCGACCAGATTACTGACGTAATTAAGAGTGGTATGTTTACAGCCGATTCTATGAATAAGTTCATGCCACAGGATTCTTATAAGGAAATTATCAATAACCTTATGGGCTTTCAATCTAACGATGCTATAAAGCAGGGATCTGAGTACATGAATAAAATGTTCGGCGAGTTTGCGGGGCAGCTTAAGGAAGCCTCAGAAAAAGGAATGGGTTCCATGAGTTCGTTCACAGAGCCTATGAAGAATATGGGTGCAAATAACTGGACTTCCATGGTCGGTTTATCTTCCCAACTGTTCGACCAAATGGAACGTGCTTACTCCCCTTTCAACAACTTTGCGCCTAACCGTTCACAGGCGATAGCAGAAGAACTTCAAAGCGTTCAGCGCGATTTTACCAGTTACATGGTTAAATCTATGGAGCTTCAGAACCAGGTATACGAAGGCGCTCAAAAAGGGCTGGAAGAAACGATAGCCGGTTTCTGGGAAAGCTATCAGCGAGAAGGATCACTCCCTGATTACGACCAGTTTATGAAGCGTTGGATCGACATGCTCGAGGAGAACATCACCAAGGTTTTCCAAACCGAAGCTTACAGTAAAAACCAGTCGGAAGTAGCCGAAACAAGCCTGAAAATAAGAAAGACCATTGGTAATATTCTTGAGGAATCAACTCAGGATCTGCCTTTCACCATGCGCTCAGAGTCTGATGAGTTAGCCGCTGAAGTACATAGCTTGCGAAATAAGGTCCGCTCCCTAGAAAAAAAGCTTGAAGAAAAGGAAAAGCCGGCTGCTAAAACTACAAAAGCAACTACGGCCCGTAAAGCCCGGTCAACCAGTGCCAAGACTAAAAAAGCGAACGCTTAATCATTACTGCATACCTGAACGATGAAGAATAAGAATACAGAAAAGGAAGTCAATGAAGTGATTGACAAGCTTTCGGAAATGACAAGTATCATGGTTAACGGAGTACAGAATATGTACGAGGTCGACGACGTAGAAGTAGCTACTGCCGAAAAGCATGTAGTTTGGCAAGACGGTAAAATTAAGCTGTACCACTTTGCCAACGACAATACAAAGGCTAAAACGCCTTTAATGATTACTTATGCTTTGGTTAACCGGCCTGATATGCTCGACCTTCAGCCCGACCGAAGCCTGATTCGAAAGTTATTATCGGAAGGCCTCGATGTGTACCTTATCGATTGGGGATATCCTACCCGAAATGATCGTTTCCGTACCATTAACGACCACGTAAATGGTTACATGAGCGATGCCATAGATTTTATTGCTGAAAAGCATCAGGTTCCGGCCATTAACCTGTTAGGTGTATGCCAGGGCGGTACTTTTAGCCTGATGTATGCAGCATTACATCCCGAAAAGGTGAAGAACCTCATAACAATGGTTACCCCAGCCGATTTTGCAACCGACGACGGGCTGCTTTTCAGGTGGTCCAGGAACATGGATGTCGATGCTGTTGTGGATAACAGCAATGGTCTGGTTTCGGGTAACTTTTTAAATACGGGCTACGACCTGTTAAAGCCCATGAAAGAAGCTCGTAAGTACATGGGGATGGCTGATATCATGGCCAATAAAAGCCGTTACGAAAATTTTCTCCGGATGGAAAAGTGGGTAAAAGATTCTCCCGACCAGCCAGGAGAAACGTTTCGTCAGTTCATTAAAGATCTGTATCAGGGAAATAAACTGGTAAAAGGTGAATTCCAACTGAATGGCGATACCGTAAATCTGAAAAATGTTACCATGCCATTGATGAACATTTATGCTGCCAGCGATCATATTGTGCCGCCGAACAGTACGAAGCCGATCAATGATTTGGTAGGATCGAGTGATAAACAATTGTACGAATTTCCAGGAGGGCATATTGGCGTGTTCGTAGGTGGCCGATCGCAAAAAGATCTGGCGCCATCCATTGCCAAATTCATCCTCGACCGCGATAATTAAGAGTATTGTTTTCTTGTTGTAGTAGTGGTGTTAAATAAAATGACAGGTGCGCTGTCATTATCAAATAGAAGTTCGACAGCCGTCGAACTTTTATTTTTTTAAATTAAAATGAATGAAACAAGTACAACTGGCCAATGGGGTTAAACTGGCTTATTACGAACTTGGAAACCCTAGTTTTCCCACGCTTATTGGTGTTCATGGCCTTAACAGCAATGCAACAACCTGGGATGATATGCTACCGCATTTGTGTGAATCTTACTACTGTATTCTTTTAGATCTTCCCGGCCACGGAAATACAGCAAGCGGGCCTTATGATTATAGCATACCTTTTTTTGCCGAGTGTATCGTACACCTGACGCAGTACCTGGGAATATCTTCCTTTTCTATGCTTGGCCACTCTATGGGGGGGCAAATCAGTATATATTTTACGTATTACAACCAGGATAGGGTAAAAGAGCTGATTCTTGTTGCACCTGCAGGAATAGAAACATTCGATGAAAAAGAACAGAAGCGAATTCGGCAAAGCCTTTCGCTGTCAATGCTTTCTTCGAACCTGCTTAAGTCTTTTCTTCCCGTTGATCGTCATGTTAGGAAAGAACAGGTTCGAAAATCGGAAATTATATCCAGTTGTATTAAAGGTATGTTGAACTACCCGGTTTTGAAGTACCTGAAAGGTATTAAAATACCTGTACTGATTATATTTGGTGAGGCAGATGAATATATTCCAAATCCGGTTCACCCCAAAGTTACCATTGATGAAGTGGCCTCGCAGGGCGCTAAAAGTATAAGCACCGGTTGGGTAAAAGTTATAAAAAAAGAGGGCCATTTCGTACATGAAACAGCCCCTTACACCATTATTAGCTTAATTCGCCGCTTTCATAACAGCATAAAAATCGTATGAAACAAGCTTTATCCTACGTAGCCACCGTCAACGCTCAGTACGTTACCGTTTACGTAAGAAGCCTCTTCAGAGGCAAGGAACAGGTAAGCATTGGCTATTTCACGGGGCTGTCCCATTCGTCGAGCCGGGATTCGATCCTGGATGCTTGAAATTACTTCAACCGGAATTTTTTTGGTCATCTCAGTTTCAATAAAGCCCGGGGCAACCACGTTAACGGTAATGCCTTTTCTACCCAGCTCACGGGCCCAAACTTTAGTCATGCCAATAACACCTGCCTTGGTTGCTACGTAATTCGACTGGCCAAAATTTCCGTATAAACCGACCACTGAAGCTGCCGATACAATACGTCCATATCCGTTCTCACTCATATATTTGGAAACCACCTGGGTACAGTTAAATACACCGGTAAGGTTCACATCGATAACCTGTTGCCACTGCTCGGTTGTCATCTTTTTCAGGGTTGCGTCGCGTAAAATTCCGGCGTTGTTAATAAGAATATCAATTTTTCCCTGCGACTTAACCAACTCTTCTGCCGCTTTTTCCACAGTAGCATGGTCGGCTGTATTTACTTCCTGGAAAGATACACTGCCATCGATTGAGTTCGCCGTTTCTTCACCACTTTTCCGGTCGATATCCCAGATGGCAACGTGAGCACCTTCTGCAGCAAAGAGTTCTACCGTGGCTTTTCCAATGCCCCTCGATCCTCCGGTTACGATTGCGACCTTGTTATTTAGCTTTTTCATAAAATCAACTTATAAATTAAAGTTATTATTGATTATTTACGAGGAGTAATCCTCTTTAAACGTATTTTTTCCAATAAACTAATTCACCTAAACGATTAATTTTTCGTTCACTCATCACACTAAAGTTAAAGAATAAATTGAGGTGTTAGAAAGAATAGTGGTGAATGAGTACATTCAGGAGGTAAAAGGAATAAAATCGCTTGCTAAACAATTAAGGGGCAAAAAGTAAAAGAGAGAATATAAGAAATAAAGTTATTTTCTGTTGAAATATATACAATTTCTAAATTTTCCAGGTCAGAAAATACTTTGTATTAAAAATATGTCATTAAGTGCCATAGTATGTAAAGTATGTATTACATAATGTTCAGGCGGCTCAGTAAAGACTCTTTAAACGTTTTCCCTATGGGAATGTAATTGTCATCAATTACGGCGGCATTGTCCTCAATGGCGTCAATTTTATCTACTCGCACGATGTATGAACGATGAATTCGGGCAAAATTTTCAGTAGGCAGTCGTTCCTCGAGCGATTTGAGGGTGTGGCTGATCAGGTATCGGGCTTTATCTGTTCGGATTATTGAATAAATATCTCTTGCTTCAATCCAGAGTACAGATTCAAACCGAATGCGTTCCATTCGGCTTTTTACTTTAAAAAACAGATGATCGTGTTGCAACACTGATGATGAATTCTTTGTAGGTAAAGCTTCTGTTTTCTTTACAGGTGCAGGTAGTTTGGCGTCGGTATTATTTTTGGGTTGCATCAGTTCCAATGAATTTAAATAAAACAACGAACCGGGTAAAAGCCCCCGGCATTTCGACGCAAGTTAAAAAGCCGGAGGGTAAATGATGAAAATCTGGTACGATTTATCATTTTTTTATGACATATGCTGCCCTCCATTAATGGAGTAATCAGCACCGGTAATGAATTTCGCTTTGTCAGAAGCCAGGAAACAAACCAGGTGGGCAATTTCGTATGTACCTCCCAACCTGTGCATTGGAATAGTAGGCAGAATATGCTTGTCGATAATTTCCTGGGGAATGCTGGTTACCATATCGGTAGCTACATACCCGGGAGAAATAGTATTAACTGTTACCCCCTTGGTTGCAACCTCCAGGGCCAGCGACTTGGTAAAACCATGTATTCCGGCTTTTGCAGCAGCATAGTTGGTTTGCCCTATCTGACCCTTCTGGCCGTTCACGGAAGAGATATTAATGATACGTCCGTATCCGCGGTCGATCATTCCCTGGATAACGTGCTTGGCACAATTAAATACGCTGGTAAGGTTAGCTGCGATTACCCCGTCCCAGTCTTCCTTACCCATTTTTCTCAGGGTTTTATCGCGGGTAATCCCAGCATTGTTTACTACTACATCAATTGGGCCCAGGCGTTGTTCAATTTCCTGTACCATGTTATCAACGGAATCGTAGTCGCTTACATCGCCATAGAATATGTGTACGCCTTCTCTTACATTTTTATCCAGTTGAGTCAGCCATTTTTCAGCTTTCTCTTTATTTCTGTAGTTAGCAGCAACGGTAAATCCTTCGGTTACCATTTCGGAAGCAATAGCGGTACCTAAACCACCGGTTGCCCCGGTAACAAGTGCTATTCTTTTATCAGCCATGATTTTGTGTTTTTAGTAATGGTTAAGAGTACGTTAAAGGCGATCAATGCCCGGAGGCATTGATCGGGAGTAACGGGCGATAATTTACGACTTGATTTTCTCTCCTCTTAGCTCTTCGGCACCACTGATTATATCATCAACAACAGTTGGGTCGAGCAGGGTGGAAGTATCGCCCAGGCTAGATATATCTCCTTCGGCAACTTTTCGTAAAATGCGTCGCATAATTTTTCCGGAACGGGTCTTGGGCAGTCCAGGAACAAACTGAATTTTGTCGGGCTTGGCAATACGACCAATACGGGCCGTAATTTCGTTTACAATTTCGTCGTGTACGTCGGTATCGGTTTCTCCTTCCTCAACGTCTTTCAGTATAACAAAAGCGTAAATGGCCTGCCCCTTAATGTCATGGGGAAAACCAACCACAGCCGATTCCGCAACATTGTCCTGCTGGTTAATAGCGTTTTCAATTTCAGCCGTTCCGAAGCGGTGCCCTGAAACGTTAATCACATCATCCACACGGCCAATAATACGATAATATCCGTCTTCATCTCTTCGGGCACCGTCGCCGGTGAAATAATACCCCTTGTAGTGAGAGAAATAAGTAACCCGGCATCGCTCATGGTCGCCATAGGTGGTTCGGATCATGGATGGCCAGGGGTGTTTAACACATAAGTATCCTTCTTCCCCGTTTTCTTCAATTTCCTTGCCTTCCTGGTTCAGCAGCACGGGCTGAATGCCAGGTAAAGGTAATGTGGCGTAACTGGGCTTGGTAGGCGTTACATTAGCAATTGGTGAAATCATGATACCACCAGTTTCGGTTTGCCACCAGGTATCTACGATTGGGCACTTTTCTTTACCTACATTAATGTTATACCAGTGCCAGGCTTCTTCGTTAATCGGCTCGCCCACACTACCCAGTACTTTCAATGATTTCAGGTTGTACGACAATACATCATCGGTACCACTGGCCATCAGGGCACGAATAGCTGTAGGAGCAGTGTAGAAAATACTAATGCCGTACTTATCTACAATCTGCCAGAACCGCCCGCTGTCGGGGTAATTGGGAACTCCCTCAAACATCACCGAGGTTGCGCCGCTAACTAATGGGCCGTATACAATGTAAGAGTGACCGGTAATCCAGCCAACATCGGCTGTACACCAGTAAACATCACTTTCCTGGTACTGAAATACATTAGAAAATGAATAAGCAGTGTAAACCATGTACCCGCCGCAAGTATGTACAACCCCTTTCGGCTTTCCGGTAGATCCGGAGGTGTAGAGGATAAACAGCATGTCTTCACTGTCCATTTCTTCTGCCGGGCATTCAGGAGCGGCATCCTTCATTGCAGCGTCCATGTCAACATCGCGGCCCTCTTTCATGTCTACCGGATACATAGTAAGGTGGTTCTTAACCAGTACTTTTTCCACGGATGACACAGATTGCAGCGCTTCGTCAACTACCCGTTTAACCGGGATCTGCTTTTTACCCCGGCTCATGGCATCGGCAGTGATCACCATTTTACATTCCGAGTCATTAATTCGGTCGGCCAGGGCATTGGCTGAAAATCCGGCAAAAACAATAGAGTGAACCGCACCAATACGAGCACAGGCTAAAGTGGCAATGGTTAACTCAGGGATCATGGGCAGGTAAATACAAACCCGGTCGCCTTTCTTAACACCATTGTCTTTCAGCACATTGGCCATCTTACAAACTTCTTCGTACAGTTCCCGGTAGGTGTACCGCCTAAACTGATCGCGCGGATCGTTGGGTTCCCAGATGATAGCCAGTTTATTCCCCCGGGTTTCCAGGTGCCTGTCGAGGGCGTTTTCCGTGATGTTCAATTTTCCATTTACGAACCACTTTACGTTGGGCTCGTCGAAGTTCCAGTCC
>CAZIWJ010000165.1:0-8062 GCA_964542855.1 uncultured Roseivirgaceae bacterium | reverse complement strand
GACTTTTGAAACGTTTTAATATAATTTTATTAATATCGTTTCAATTTTACTAGATTAGAAATATATTTGAAAAATGTAATATTTTAGTGATTAGTTAACCAGTTACAGTAACGCAGTAACCGGTATTACGAGTAACATCAACAACACCAATTATACACTTATGAAGTACTGGTTGTTAATAGCAATAATGATTGCCGTTTTCCATGTTTCTGCTCAGGAAACAGACTGCACAGAAGCCCGGCGCGAATTCAGCATTAAGAGTAACAGGGAAATTACTAATGATGAGGTTTTTGTACTTGAAGATGATCACACCAGGTTATACGTTGACAAGAGCTACACCGATGTAAAGTGGAATAATGGTAATGAAGGTAATGATACCAAAGTTAATAGTGGAGGTATTTTGCGGGTAGTGGCCAGATCTCCCGAAGGCTGTTTAGTGGATGATAAAATCCGTATTAACTTTCGTTACCGTTTTCTTAAATTTCAAGAAGATACCATAAGAATTTGTAGTTTTAAAGAACCCCGCATTCCTTACGGGATCCAGTCTGGGTTTGAAGCAGAAGACTTTACCATTGAATGGTCTCACGGTGATACAACAGTAAGCCCTGCTATTGAGCAACCCGGTACTTACACAGTACAGGTAACCAGTAGAAATACTGGTGAAACCCAGTACGATACCCTCGAGGCAGTTTATTATATTCCTGAAAGGCCTGTTATTTCAGATACTGTAATTTGCAGGGGAGATTCCGTTGAAATAAAAGCTTCCGGAATTAGCCCGGGTTTACAATACGTATGGTTTAAGGAGGCAGATTCACTTAATTACCTGTCGCTGAAGGTAGAACAGAAAGGCGGCGATACGTTTGTTACCCCACCTTTAGAGGAAAGCACCCGTTACCTGGCGGCCTTTACTCGTGAGGATTCCGATGAAAGTTACCGCTGTTACGGAGCAACCGACACGGTGAATGTAATAGTAGAAGGACCGTTGAAGCCTTACATTGTAAACACAAGCACAACCGTTAACCTGGGCGACAGCATTCAGATGGAGGTATTTGACCAGGATTCCATGTTTTATAATTGGAGCCCGGGTGTTGATTTCAATGACTCGACCATTGCCAGTCCTGTAATTTATCCTAAAGAGGATGTAACGTATAACCTGACTGTTTCCGACAAGTACGGCTGCACCGAAGAAGATAACATTGCTTTTAACGTAGAAAACGGACTGGATATCTACAATACCTTTTCACCCAATAACGATGGCAAGCACGATGCTTTTAAAATCGGCAATATTGAAAGTTACCCCGGTAACAAAGTTTGGATTTATTCTCGCGAAGGAGAGTTGTTAACCCGTTTCCAAAATTATGAAAACGACTGGGAAGGGGTAGTAGATGGAGAATTACTGAAACCGGGCGTATATTTCTACCGGGTCGACCGCCCGGGATTTAAAACTCAAACCGGCTCGCTAAACTTAATCAGATAATGAACAAACACACTATTTTAACCCTGCTGGTAACGCTGTCGATGTCAGTTGCTTTTGGCCAGAGCCCTTCGTTCGATCAGTGGTTTTCCAATAATTACCTGGTGAACCCTGCCATTGGTGGAATTGAGCAGTATACAGATGTTCAGTTAGGTGCCCGCCAGCAATGGTCGGGTATTGAAGGGGCCCCGCAAACCCTATACCTATCGGCTCACCTGCCGATAGGTATTAATAACCGGGGTTTTACACCTGAACCGGAGTTTTCCCGTTTTCGCCCGAAAAAAGATCAATATAAAGCCCGGAATTTTTCCCACCACGGTGTTGGTATCGTACTGGTTCAGGATGCTATCGGGGCCTTCTCTACTACCGAAGCAAGGGCCACTTATGCGTATCACCTGCCGGTATCGGGTAAATGGACAATTTCTGGTGGCCTGGGGATCGGCTACCTTCGCAAGGCTTTAAACCCCGGTAAAATATCTTCTAACCAACTCGATGATCCGGCGCTTGGAAATACCGACGCCAGGCACTCGCTGGTGCCACAGGCCGGTTTATGGATTTACGGCAGAAAGTTATACTTCGGGGCCAGTTACACCCAATACCTGGGTACAGCAGTTGAAAACCGGTTCATAGTAAACGGTGGGTACCGTTTTCAACTCCCATACAGTCCTTTTGGTATTATGCCTTTTGCCCTGGCCCGTATCGGGGGCATGAACCAGGGAATTGATGCTGGAATAAAGGCAGATTGGAAAAACCGGGTTTCTCTCGGTTCCACGTATCGTTCAGTTGGCGATATTATTGTTTTTGCGGGTTTCGCTCCGTCTCCCCTCTTCACGGTAAATTACTATTACACCGTCGGAACCAGGCAATCGGTTAGTAACCTGGCCGGGCTAACCCACGAATTACAACTCAGCTTCCGTTTAAATAATAAAAATAAAGTTATTTGCCCTCAGCAACTCTGGTAGTAAGCAAGTTATGTACCTTACCGGGCAGTGAGTAGAAATTAGGTTAATTTTGTAAGGAATTAACCAATTACTATTATATTAATGGTTTAGAATTCGACAAATCAACTAACAGTAAGATACAAACTACTCGGGCATATTATTCAACAACAGCATTATATTAGCCAGTTAAAAGAAGAAGTTCAGCAAGTATTCGGTACTACTATCCGTCACGCCAGGGAGTGCTCTCTGCTTGCCAGTGAGATTCAGTTAGTTACCGGTCGGCAACTTTCTTCAGCTACACTCAGGCGCCTGTATGGTTTGTTAGCCACAAGCAGCAGACCTTCGCGCTACACGATTGAGACTTTACAGTTGTACCTTGATTACAAAAAAGAGGATACCCATATCTGGCTATATCCAAGGAGTAACCCTGATGAGGTAAAGCAAGAGTGTGCTAACCTTTGGGAGAAAGCTAACGGCAGCACAGATCAGGTACTGAAATTACTGGTTGACCTGGATATTTCGTTGTTAAAATTTCACGAACTGGCCAATCAATTTATTAGGGAGGCGGTAGCCCGGCAGGATGACGAATTCATTATTAGCTTTTACCAGTTAAAAAGCACGTATATCGATCACCCTAATATTTTTTACTACCTGGGGTTGGCCCTGCAAAACAACCAGGTTTTTGCTTCCACGTTCATTCCCTCCTTTGCCCGATCGCACCGGGCCAGAAAATATTTTTTTGAACGCTTTGTTAACACAGGCGCATTTAAAACTTATCGTTCCTGGCTGGAAGCCTACCGGCAGGAGGAATCTGACCCGGTAAAACTGATCTGGGTTGATAGCTTAATCGGCTGGGGCGACCATTTGTCTAAAAGAACAGTCAGATTTAACGAATTATTTTTTCGGGTAGAACAGCACCAGCAAGAGCTGAAAGTAGCCCATCCTTTAATACGGGCAAGAGTTTACGGGCTGGGGCTGGTTTCCGAAGAATGGTTTACGCACTGCAAGGATGTTATTTTAAAAGAACTGGAGCAGGAGTTAAATGACCTGAAAAAACAACCCGATTACACGCCCTTCTTTTCTACCCTTATTTTACAATATTTGCTGTATTATAATTCCCCGCCACTGCTGAGAAAACTAGAACAGGTTTTGCAGCATTATTATCCCCCTTTAAGGTTAAATACCGATTATTCCATGCCTTTTTTACTTAAAGTAATTCAGAACCGCCTTTACGGGGAGGAAGATATCTCGCTCGATGAAGTACTGCATTTTAATTACGGGTTTTCTAACGAAAATTACCTGGTTCAGTGGGTGGCCCTGGGTATGGTTAAAGATGAAGAGAGCGATAAGGCACTCAGCCTGCGTAAAACTATTCTCGATCGCTCCGGTTTTCTGCGCCTGCAGGAGAGCTAATGATAAACTTATTTTTACCGGTTTTGAAATTGACAGGTTTGACAACGGCTTGTCTTTTTTTTCTTGTTTAGGTTAGCAGTAAACAAACACACTAAACCTTATTCTTCTGGTAAATGCCTATACCCTTTACATCACAGCACATGAAAAAAAGATTATTTACAAGCAATTTAATAGGTGTGCTCATTTTTGTATTTCTGATGAGCATGATGGTTTGGTTGCTGATAGCCGAACAAGAAAGTACGCGAAACGTGGCGGTGGATGCTGCCAAAAAAATAACGGGTAATTAAATACTTCGGTCTCAAAAAAAACACCTTATGTACGACGTAGTTGGCGATATTCACGGTCATGCCCTTGAGTTAAAAAGCTTGTTGAAGCTAATGGGCTACAAAAAATTCGGGAATAGTTACGGGCACCCCGAACGAAAAGTATTGTTTTTAGGCGATTATATCGACCGCGGACCTGAAATTCCCGAAACGTTGGACATTGTTCGTAACATGGTTGAAAGCGGAAATGCCATTGCCCTGATGGGCAATCATGAGTACAATGCTGTTTGTGTGAATACCATGCACCCGGAAAAGGGCTCTCCTTTACGCCAGCTAACACCCAAAAACCTGAAACAGCACGAAGAAACCCTGCTTCAGTTTGCTACTGCAATGAACGACTACGACGATTATATCCAATGGTTCAGCCAACTCCCCCTGTATTTCGAAAATGAATTCTTCAGAGCGGTGCATGCTACCTGGCACCAGGACCTGGTTAACCGTTTCAACCACATGAACGGTGGTAACCGCTTTAGCAGCCAGCGAATGATTGTTCGAAGCGCCAGTGGGGGAGAAGATGAGTTTGAAATCGTTGACGTGCTACTCAAAGGAAAAGAAATCGATTTGCCAGCAGGTATTTCATTCACCGACAAAGATGGAAATGAACGCAAAAGGGTAGGGGTGAAATGGTGGATGTTTTCCAAATCAGCAAATTTGAAAGAGCTGAGTTTGTTTCCTGTTAATAATTTACCCGATGTACAGGTTAAAGAGGCATTTCCCGGGTACGATCCAACCGATAAACCTGTATTTTTTGGTCACTACTGGATGAAAGGCCTGCCAAATTTACAGGCTCCTAATGTTTGCTGCCTGGATTATAGCGTTGCAAAAGGAGGACACCTGGTTGCTTACCGGCACGATTCGGGCAGTAAACTTAATACCAGGAATATAGTCTGGGTCAATTCAAGATAACCAAACTGTTATTTTACGTGGGCATTGAATTTGCTACCAGTTAAGTATGAATAATGTATTAGATAAAATTACTTACGGACATTTTATTGCAACTGCTTTAAAACCAGGTGAAGAGATGAAATCGCAACGGCACGATTACATTGCTGCCGGTACGATGAACTGGGTAAGCCAGGTAGCTTTTAAACCAGCTACCATGATGATTGCAGTCGGAAAGTCGACCGACTTAAATGAAACTATTGAATACAGTGGTCATTTCTCATTACATCTGCTGGGTGAGATGCAAAGTGAACTTATTGAACCATTTGCCCATAAATCGGAAATTACAGCAGAAACCATAAACGGAATACCTTACCAGATTGCCGATAATGAGCTGATTATTAAAGATGCAGTGGGTGTAGTTGTTTGTAAGGTGCTCCAGTCGGTTGATGCCGGTGATCATGTAGTTTATTTCGGGTCAGTCGTCTACGAAAAAGAGTTATTACCCGGTTCTATGATCACCACCCAAAGTACAGGTATCCGCTATACCCAGGATAAAGCCAGCAACTAACATTTTTTATCTACAGTAATAATCTTAACCACCAAGCTCGTTTAAAGTGGGCCTGGTGATGTACTTATTGTAGAATAAATTCTACAGCGTTGGGTATTATTATTTATAAAAACAAAAGTTGTACCGTATTCACCACTTCGTCGTAATTATAAATAGTTGACAATTTAAATTTATCATGAGACGAGCCTTTACCATTGGTAAACTTTTAGGAGTTAAAATTTTAATGCACTGGACTTTCCTGTTGCTAGTACTATTTGTTGCTTTTTCAGCCTGGAATAATGGGGGAGGAGCCCAGGCAGTTGGATGGAATATTGCCTATGTTCTGGCTATTTTCTTTTGCGTGGTGCTTCACGAGTTGGGCCACATTCAAATGGGGCGTAGGTTCGGAGTAAATACCAAAACCATCACGCTGCTGCCCATCGGGGGTATGGCAAACATGGAGAGCATCCCAAAAAAGCCCAAGGAAGAGTTACTGGTTGCTATAGCCGGCCCTCTGGTAAACGTGGGTATTGCTATTGTACTATATCCCATTATCGGTGACCCCGCAGCCTACCTGCAGTCGCAACAGGAAACCCAAAATGCAGCGTGGAATATTAACGCCGATAATTTCATCGTGAACCTGTTCCTGGTAAATGTAGTACTGGTTATTTTTAACCTTATTCCTGCATTCCCGATGGATGGAGGAAGAATGCTTCGTGCCGTTCTTGCTATGCGCATGAGCCGTTTAAAAGCGACCCAACTGGCCTCCAGAACGGGACAGGTAATGGCTGTTTTATTTTTCTTTTTTGGATTACTTTATAATCCAATCCTTGCGCTGGTAGGTATCTTTGTGTTTTTCGGTGCCCGGGGAGAAAATAATATGGTTCAACAGGATGAATTGTTAAGTGGGTTCAGGGTTAAGGATGTAATGAGTGAAGATTTTGAAGTAGTGGAATCTTCAGACAATATTGAAGTAGCAAAAGATAAATTCATATCAACCTGCGACGACGTATTACTGGTGATGGAAGAAGGGTCTCCGAAAGGAATTGTTCGCCGCAACGAGGTGATAACAACAATTAAAGAAAGGGGAGAAGATATCAGGATCAGTGAAATTACCCAGTCAGACTATGATGCCCTTCAATCCACTGATCCACTGGTTAATATGGTTGGGAAAGTACGAAAAAATGGGCAGTCTACCTTTCCAGTCACCGAAAATGGTCGTGTTATTGGTATCATTTCCCTCGATCACCTGCAAAGGTTCCTGAGCATACGCAGCGAACTGAGTTATTGATCATACTCACCACAATTTTGCTTAAAATACCCGGCACGGGTAATCAGTTTATACGGTGCAGGCAGGTTACCCGGACGCTGTAAAATTGAAAAACTATAAACCCTTTAATAGTTTAGCTGCTTTTATCACTAAAGCTGACAGCTAACTATGATTAACACCATTACTTCCTGGAATATAAACGGAATCAGGGCATTGTGGAAAAAAGACGGCAAATCATTATTCCAGCAACTTAACTCTGACATTATTTGCCTTCAGGAAACCAAGGCAACCACCGGGCAGGTATTTAAAACGTTAGATGATCTTTCCGGCACCTATTCAATTTATGCCAACCAGTCGGATGAACGACAGGGTTATTCGGGTACGGCAGTCCTTACCCGCCATAAGCCTATTGCCGAGCAATATGATATTGGGAAAAAAGAACACGACCAGGAAGGCCGGGTTATTACGCTAGAGTACGATAAATTTTTTCTTACTACAGTTTACGCACCTAATGCCGGTGCTGAGCTTAAACGCCTTGATTACCGTAAAACCTGGGACCAAGATTTTCTTCACTTCCTCCAGCAACTCCAAAAGCAAAAACCGGTTATTTTATGTGGTGATTTAAACGTGGCCCACCAGCCTATCGACCTGGCCCGTCCAAAAGCCAATTATAATAAGTCAGCTGGCTACACCCAGGATGAAATCGACGGGTTTGAGCGATACTTAAAAACCGGCTGGGTAGATACTTTTCGCCACTTGCACCCGGAAACCGAGCAATACACCTACTGGTCTTATCGCTTCCAGGCTCGCAAAAAAAACCGGGGCTGGCGGCTCGATTACTTCCTGGTACCTGAAAATATGATGAACCAGGTGAAGTCATCGGAAGCCCTGGCTAATTTCCTGGGTTCCGATCACTGCCCGGTACAACTTACCCTGGCCTGATCGGGTAGAACCTTTCCGGGTTTAATTGTTGTCGTTAGATTACCTTCTTGGCTCTACGTTAAAGATCATGAACGGATTGGCACTACACCGGAAAATACTGATAGCACTTCGTTTACTGTAGTAACTATTATCTCAGGAAAAGAAAGAGATTTATTTAGTATTAATGTAAACTTCCGGGGTAAATTAACTGCTTTATGTTGACCGGGCTCTTTTTATGCCTTTAAACAATTGCTGCAACATAAACTCCAGTAATAACCACTACAGGTT
>CAZIWJ010000164.1:0-8143 GCA_964542855.1 uncultured Roseivirgaceae bacterium | reverse complement strand
AAAAAGTACGATTTACAAATATGGAAAAAAAACTGAATTTTGCTTCTGTTAAATCTTACGCAAAGCTGTATGCCTCTAACCTTTTACATGAACCATTTACCAGGTTCAATTCCATTAGTGGTCAGCAAATCCTGGAAATGCCTGGCGTAAAGCAGGTAAACTTACTGGTTATCTACCAGATATTTGAGAACTGGGGTAAGGAGGCAAAACGACTGAAAAGCCCATATTTTAATTACGAGTCAGCGGATGTGAAAGAGGCAATGAATACGCTAATGAACCGGTTATCTCACCACATTGACGTTAAAAAAGAAGATGCAATAAAACTATACGAAAAAAGTGTGGTTGACGCCCTACTGCTTGTAATTACCCCTTACGATTTTTTCTCCGCGCATTTACAGCGTGCCGAAAACATCAGTGTTGATGAACTGAAAATGTTTTCCCGGTACATTAAGATTAATCAGTTATTATTTAACGGGTTGCTGGATAAAATTAAAAAAGAAAACACAGCCACTGTTGGCAGAGAACGTGCGCTTGAATTATTAAATGAAGCGGTTGAAGAACTGGAGGGTACGCCAGACGACATTGACACGGTGCTTCAAAGTTTTTCTAAAGTTACCAGCGTTACCCTCAATCAGTTCTTATCAACCGAAGGCGATACGAATGAAAATAGCTCGAATGAGCTTTCCAGTGAATCGTTCTTCAGTTTGAACGACCAGTTCAGCCAGCCGCAAAATACATTGGTTAATATCCACGTAAACCAGAAACGAAAGTCGTTTACAGAAAGCATGGCTCTTCACCACCGCTATATGTTTGTAAAAAACCTCTTCCATGAAAATGAAGAAGCTTTTTTACAGGCAGTAGGTGAAATAGAACAAAGCAGCTCTTACGCGAATGCTTTTAAATTAATCAAAACCAGGTATGCTGAACGATATAACTGGTCGCTAGATAGTGGTGAGGTAAAGGAGTTTTTAGGCCTTGTGGCTGCCCGTTTCGAGTAAACTTACGCTCTCACTCTTCTTTCCAGGATTTGCATCTTGTGGGCATCCAGTTTCAGGAAAATAAACAGCAGTATAGTAAATCCCCATAAAGAAGAGCCCCCGTAACTGAAGAAAGGTAAAGGAATACCTATTACAGGGAAAAGACCTATTGTCATTCCAATGTTTACCGCAAAGTGGAAGAATATAATTAAGGCCACGCTATACCCGTAAATGCGTGAAAACCTGGATTTCTGTTGTTCCGCCACTGTGATAATTCTGATAATTAAAAAAGTAAAACCAACAATCAGAATTAGGCTTCCTACCCATCCGTGTTCTTCACCAATGGTACAGAAAATAAAGTCGGTGGTTTGCTCGGGTACAAAGTCTAGCTTGGTTTGAGTACCGTTCAGAAAACCTTTACCGAATAGTCCGCCAGATCCGATGGCAATTTTAGACTGGGTTACGTTCCAGCCAAAACCGAGAGGATCGGCAGATGGGTTAATCAGTGCTTTAATACGATCTTGCTGGTGTGGTTTCAGGATATCAGAAACCACGAAATCGGTACTCATGATAAAAGCTGCCACTACTACAGTATATCCTACAATTTGAAATACCTTTTTCCGGTTCCGGGTATTTAACCCAACCAGCAGTACGCTTAAAATGGTTAACCCTATAAGCAGGTAAATCTGGTCTATGAACAGAGTAAATACGAAAAGTGTAACAGATATAATCCCAAGGACAACCAGCAATGGCGACATTCCCTCCCGGAAGAAAACAATTACAAACACTGAGTATACCAGGGCGGTTCCCGTATCACCCTGAATAATTATTAACAAAGCAGGTAAACCGATGATGAAAAACAGCAGGGCCTGCGATTTAATGTTGTTAAAAGGTTTACTGGTTATGCTCAGGTACTTGGCCACTGCCAAAGCGGTAGCGAATTTAGCGAACTCTGAGGGCTGAATACCAAAACTCCCGATTCCTATCCACGACCGGGAGCCGGCAACTTCCTTACCACCAAACGATACAAAAATAAGAACCAAAATAACGCCACCATAGAAAAAAAAAGCTAGCGAATTATAGATTCTTAAATCGAAAGCCATTATAAAGATAATGATCAGAACCGAGGAAAGAATCCAGATGAGTTGCCGGCCGGAAGGAATCGACGGATCCAGAATGCTTTTAGACACGCCGGGCTCGTAGTTTACCGCGTAAATGTTTAACCAACCCAGCATTACCAGGAAAGCATAGAGGCCTATAATTTGCCAGTCGATCCGTTGTAATAGCTTTTCTTCTCTCATAAATTTAATAAATAAACTCCCCTTCCAGGGCATATTTTTCAATCCACGGACGGTCAGTGCCACCTTTTATGTATTTTTCAATCATCAGGCTGGCTATTGATGCTGCGGCCCGGGCGCCCTGTCCGGCGTTTTCCACGTAAACCGCAATGGCAATTTCGGGGTTTTCTTTAGGCGCAAAAGCCATAAAACCTGAGTGGTCTTCTCCGTGCGGATTTTCTACCGTACTGGTTTTTCCACAAACGGAAATATCTTTAAGTTTTGCCCGGTACTGGCCCGTACCGTGCAGAATTACTTCCTCCATTGCATCCTGAACAACGTTGAAATGGATACTGTCGACACCTGTGTAATTCTTTTCACTGAAAGCGGTGGGTGTAATATTACTTTCTCCAATTCCTTTAACCAGGTGAGGGGTATAAAAATAACCTTTATTGGCAATGGTTGCTGCTAAGTTTGCCATCTGTACCGGGGTTACCAGCAACTCTCCCTGGCCAATGCTAAGCGAATATACCGTAGAAAACTTCCAGCGATTTTGCCCATAAATCCGGTCGTAATAGGAAGGAGTTGGAACGTATCCACTTTTTTCACTGGGAATATCCACTGACAGCTTGTGCCCCATTCCAAAGGCATTGATATACTCATACCATTTTTCCAGGCCTATCCTGGAATCTACGTAGGTATTGGCAGATTCATTCTGGTTAATAATTCTTCTGAAAACCTTATAAAAAAAGTTATTTGATGAAAGACGAATACCCTTGGTAACGTCGTAATAACCAGGCGGGGCGTGATCGCCAATCAGGGAGCCACTGCAATAAATCCTCTCTTCAGGACCAATCACATTCTCCTGTAATGCAATGAGCGACTGTACCGTTTTAAACATAGATCCTGGAGGGTACATAGCCATGGTTGGCCGAACAAATAATGGCTTGGAAGTATCGGCCGATAAACGGGTGTAATTTTTCCCAAAATCTTTCCCGGTTAATAGATTAGGGTCGTATGAAGGTGCAGAAACCATAGCCAGAATTTCTCCGGTTTTTGGCTCTATGGCTACTATGCTACCGGTTTTGCCGTTCATCAACCTTTCGCCGTACTTTTGCAACTCCAGATCAATACTGGATACCAGGTCAATTCCGGGCCTTGAAGTTGTATCGTATAAGCCATCTTTAAAAGAGCCCTGTTCAACCCCCATAACATTTACCAGTTTATACTCGACCCCCAACTTACCCCTGAGGGAAGGCTCATATTTAGCCTCGATGCCACTAATACCGATATGATCACCCTGGCTGTAATAATTGGTTGTATCTCTTACCAACTGTCTTTTACTGATTTCACCAGTATAGCCGAGGGCATTGGCCAGGCTGGAGTGGGGGTAGGCGCGCTGCGTACGGGCCTTCACCAGGAATCCAGGAAAATTATTTAACCGATCCTGTATCCCGGCAAATCTTTTATTGGAAATTTTTTCAACAATCACGGAAGGCTTTACCGGGGAGTAATTTTTGGCCCGATCTAGCTTTTCCCTGAGTTCTTTCCTGGTTATACCAATAATAGAACAAAACTGGGCAGTATCTTTAATTCTGGCTTCTCTTGGAATTACTTTAAGGTCGTAAACCGGTTCATTGTAAACCAACAGCTCACCATTACGGTCGTATATGAGCCCCCGGTAAGGGTATTTAACTTCCCGGCTAATAATGTTCTTTTCTGCTTCCTGACGATAAGTGTCGTCTATTACTTGCAAGCCGAATAATTTAACAATATAAATTAGCGGTAAAATAATAACCACTCCTATTATATAATATCTTCTTTCATTCATACACGCGCTGTCTTCTTGGTGAACGAGATAAATAATGGGCAATTAGTATGACTACATATGTAAAAACAGTGCTTGAGATTACCTTCAATAAAGTGTAATTGAACAAGGAAAAGCTTCCGGCTTCAATGAAAAAAAGAAGCAGATGATGTAGCAATAATAAAGGTAACGAATAGGAGGTGAACCATCCTAAACCCATGGTTTTCGGAGAAACCGTTTTATTAATTTCGTATCCGGCCCGGGGGGTTAGGGTATTAATCCATATGTTTCTGATGTACATTAAAAATACGCTGGCAGTGGCGTGAACGCCGATACTATCGTAAAACAGATCCACCAAAACACCCATAACAAAACCAATTAAGAGGGGTAGTAATCTTCCCAGGTTCAGGGGTAGCAAAATCAAAAAGCCCACGTAAATAAAACAGAATGCACTGCCAAATAGCACGATATCTTTTAAAAGCACTACCTGGAGGAGGAAGTAAACCAGGAACAAAACGATAAATCCAACCAGGTTTCTGCTATTCATAAAACGTTGTTTGCTGCTCCAAAGAATCGATTTCTGTTTTCATTTCGTCTTCTATTACGTAAACGTACGACAAACTGGCAAATGATGTAGCCAGGTTTATTTCAATGGAAAGAAAATTACCTTCTTCGGTATCTTCTACATTACTAACCACACCAACCATTATACCGGAAGGAAAAACCGCATTGTAACCCGAAGTAATAATGGTATCGTTCACCTGAACGTTCACGTGTTTGGGAACAAACTGAAGATTAGCTTTTGCAGGGTCGCGGCCATCCCACGATGTAGAACAAAGAGTTCCCGTACTTTTTATGGTTGATGAAACCAGTAAATCAGTATGCAGTAAAGATGTAATGGTGGAAAAGTTTTCAGAGCAGGCCAGTACCTTACCCACTGTACCAAATGGGCTAATAACACCCATATCTGGTTTTATGCCGTGTTTCGACCCCTTGTTTAGCGTGATGTGATTCTTACTAAGGTAAAGAGAATTGTTGATCACCTTAGCCGGAATGAATGAATAGCGGCCGGTTGTATCGAATACGAAATCATTGAGGCCGGGGGTATTGAATTTCGGTAGGCTTACCTGCATGGTTAAACTTTCTGGTCGCACCAGGCGATTAGGAAACTCGCCCTTTGCAATGCGTTCTCTCAGTTGAGCGTTTTCAGTTGCCAGTTCGGTGTTTACCCTGTTCAGGTTAAAATAATATTGTACTTCACTGGAAACCGTTAAAAGAGACCCAACCATCCGATTGGAGGTACTTAAAAAAGCTGTACGCTGGTAGTCGTTATTATTAATTACCAGCAATATGCTTGTCACCTCAAGGGCAAGGAAAAGCAAGAAAGTACGATAAGTATAGAGAATTTCAAGGAATCTCCTCATAAGTAAATTACGTCATCAATACACCCTTAAAGTCATTGAATCGCTTAAGGGCAATTCCCGTTCCCCGCACCACGGCCCTCAGCGGATCTTCAGCCACGTGTACGGGTAATTTGGTTTTCAGCGCCAGCCGTTTGTCGAGTCCTCTCAGTAACGCTCCTCCACCGGTTAGGTGAATGCCGTTATCGTAAATATCGGCCGATAATTCAGGCGGGGCAATTTCAAGGGATTTGAGAACAGCCTCTTCAATTTTAGAAACAGACTTGTCCAGTGCCATGGCAATTTCCGAGTAAGTGATTTTAATAACCTTGGGAATTCCTGTCATCAGGTCCCTTCCCCTGATTTCATAGTCATCGGGTTCTTCATCAAGTTCAGTGAGGGCTGAACCAACCTCCAGTTTTATTTTTTCGGCCGATCGCTCACCAATTAACAAGTTATGTTGCCTGCGCATGTAATCCAGGATATCTTTATTGAACGTGTCTCCTGCCACCCGGATAGACTGATCGCATACAATTCCCGAAAGCGCAATGACTGCAATTTCAGTAGTACCACCGCCGATATCCACAACCATTGAGCCCACAGGCTGGTCGATATCAATTCCAATCCCGATAGCAGCAGCAATGGGTTCGTGTATCATATACACTTCCTTGGCACCAGCGTGTTCGGCCGAATCTCTTACGGCTCTTTTTTCAACTTCAGTAATACCGGAAGGAATACAGATTATCATCCGGTAGGAAGAAGGGATGTAGCGATTGCCCAAATCTATCATCTTGATCATACCCCTGATCATGTGTTCAGCAGCGTGGAAGTCAGCAATCACACCATCTTTAAGCGGACGGATGGTTTTAATATTTTCGTGCGTTTTCTCATGCATCTGCATGGCCTGCCTTCCTATAGCTATAACGCGGCTGCTGGTTCGGTCGATAGCAATAATAGATGGTTCATCCACAACTATTTTCTCCTTGCTGATAATTAAAGTATTGGCTGTACCCAGGTCAACAGCAATATCTTGGGAGAAAAGATCAAAAAAACCCATGTGTCTTTATGTATAGATTGGTTATTGAATAATGTTCGAAAGTTACAAATTTGACGGGAAAATCCGGCTTAACAAGGCTCCTATTTTAATCATATCTTACACCTGATATAAATAATTCTTTTTCAAGCCTCAAAGGTCGTTACACACCGGATTGGAATACCTTACACCCGTACTCCTGGAGAACGTCCTGATAATAAAAAATATTAGAATAGTTATATAAAGAGGTAGTTTTACGAACTGGTAATTGCGTTTAGCGTATTTACAGTTGTTGAAAGCTTACTTTGCTCAGCTAATACCTTGGGTGGGGCAACTCTTTCTTTGCATGAGTCCAGGCTACATCTTTCACACGTTTCTCCAACCGTTCGTTCTGAAATATTGGGATCATTCCAGAATTTAATGGCTTTCTTGAGCGATTCATTTACCCGGATTCCGATGGATATACTGCTTTTTATACCAGGTGTGGGGTACATTGGCTTACCAAGCGTAATTACCAGGTACCTGTTGTGCGTGTCAACGTAGTTGGAGTACTGAATACCAGCAACCGGTTTGTCGTATGCACCTTTTGCCCATTTTTCTGTTACTTCGTTGAGAATAGTAAAGGAAACCCACCTTCGGCAGTAATGTTCATTAAGCAGTACTGCATGAGGGCTTTGCAATCCTGATAAATGAAGTTCCTTGGTTAAATTGTACTCTGGTACACGATCGGGTTTATTAAATCGCAAGTAAAAAATTTCGTGAAGGTTGAAGTGCCTGGGGAGCAAATTGGTCATTCGCTCCAAAAAAATTTCCGGGCTTACATTATATTCCGACATCATGGAAACCAGTTCATTCCCGTTCCACTTCTTTTTGGTAAAAAAGTTCCTGAGGTCTTTTTTAAATCGATGCTGTGGCTGAAGTACCGCTCCGGCAAAGTAAGAAGCCTTAAAATAATTAATCACTTCATCGAAAGTATCGACCGTAACGATGGGCGAAGATAACGGCCTTTGTACCAGGCTTTGAGAATGATACCCGATTTCCCTGGCCAAAGCGAAAATGTATTGAGTTTTATTAATGTTTTTGTTCAGTAATAACTGAAAAGGCTTCCCCGGTTTAGTAACTGATCGCAAATGCGACAACTCGGGGAATTCAGATAATCCGTCTTCAATAACCTGAACATTAAAATGATTTTGAAGAATATTTAACAACTCCGGTCCCTCCAGGGCCCGATCGGTTGGTAAGTTAAATTTTCTGCAAAAAGAATTAGCCAGCAATTCTATGTCGTGGAAATAGTTACCGTGCATTTCCTGGTACGCTCTTAGTGCTGAGAAATGAAATTGCTGAACTTTCATGTCGTAGCTTCGCGATACCTCAATTAATGTACTAACAAATGCACCGAGTTTAGCAGGCGCATGAGTTAAAAGTTCCAGTAAATCACTGGGTTCAAGCCCGAAAATATCAAGAGGTAGTTCACTTAATATATCGCTGCTTAGTAATTCACCAATTGCCGATAATTTAGAATTTAGTTGTAAAGATACCAGCCAGTCGTAACTAACCCCCAGCGCATCGGACAGGGAGGAAATTTTTTCGGCCTTGGGTCTTTTTTTACCCTTCTCTATTTCATTGAGGTAAGATACAGAAATACCTGT
>CAZIWJ010000163.1:5321-8254 GCA_964542855.1 uncultured Roseivirgaceae bacterium | reverse complement strand
CGCCAGTCTGGCGAACCAGTTCCATTACTGCTTCCTGCGGCTTGCCGGTACGAATAACCAGGTCGCCACCGATGGCCCGGATGTTATCGCGCAGGTCGGCCACGGTTTCCATTAAAAATTTAGCCCGATGCGCCCCGGTTTTAGGCATGGAAAAACCTTTAATGCCCAGGTCGACCGACCGGAACTGCTGCGTATCAAAAACAAAAACGGGTACCACGGTTTCGCTCTGGCTCAGGGCCTGGTAAAGGGCCACATTATCGGCCAGACGTAAATCATTACGAAACCAGAATACCACTTTGTTGTACTGTTGTGCCATATAATATTGTTAATTTTCCATTACTGTAACTAAAATCATCCCCTACAGGTTTAGAGAATAAAAATCCTTTATGCCCGACCTTCCTGACGAAGCTTTTCAACGTACTGATAGTACCCCCGACGAACACTTTTACCAGTACCCGCGCTTTGTAGCACACATCGACGATTCGGCAATTACGGAAGTAACCGAATTATACCGGGAACACATTCCGGCAAACAGCACCGTACTCGACCTGATGAGCAGCTGGATTAGCCACCTGCCGGAAGAAGTCGGCTACCACGAAGTACACGGGCTGGGAATGAACCGCGAAGAACTGGCTGCCAACCGGCAGTTAAACCACTGGGTGGTGCAGAACCTGAATGAAAACCCGGTACTGCCTTACGACGATAATTATTTCAATGCGGTAACTATTTGCGTGTCGGTCGATTACCTTACCCAACCCATTCACGTGTTTAAAGAAATTTACCGGGTCCTGAAACCGGGAGGGGTGCTGATTATTACGTTTTCCAATCGTTGCTTTCCTACCAAGGCCATTGCCCTCTGGCTCCGGCTCGACCCGCGCGGCCAGATAGCCCTGGTTCAGGAATACTTTAACCAATCGGGTAGCTGGACTAACATGGAGGCGCTGGATCGCAGTAAGCCGGGAACCGACCCGCTGTATGCGGTAATCGGAAAAAAGAAATAGCCTTCTGTACGCTAAATTGTATACTTGCTGAAAGAAAATTCTGGCAGCTGAATGAATAAAAAGAACCAACAACTCAGCATTATTTTAGCTATTCTGGTTATTGTAGCCGTTGCCCTGAACTGGCCGCAAAGCAGTAAAAGGAACACAGATTTAGCGGTAGATCAATTTGCCATTGAAGATACTGCTGCCGTTTCCCGGGTCGCCTTGTCCCGGCAAAACCGCCTGGTTGAGCTAACAAAAAGTAATAATAAATGGCTAACTGGTAAAAACTTCCCGGTATCGCTTAACCTGGAATTGTTACTTATGAATATTTTACACGACGTACAGGTAAACCGGCCGGTTAGCGAAGCGGAACAGGATTCCGTGCTCCAGGCCCTGGCCGCCCGGGGCACCCGGGTAGAAGTGTTTTCTGGCTCAACCCGGTTGAAGTCATTTCTGGTATCGGGTAACCCCAATGCCAATGAAACCTGGTTTATGAATCCCAGTGAAAAGAATCCGTACGTAGTAGCGATTCCGGGGTACCGGGAATACCTGGCCCGGTTGTTTGAGCTAAACGAATTTCAGTGGCGAAGCCGGCAGCTGTTTCCCGTGGATACCCTTACCTTTAGTAGCCTGCAAATTTCTTACACCAACGACCCTCGCCCGATGAATATCCAGCGTCCGGTAGCTGCCTATACCCTTAACGGGCAAAGTAACGCAACCACCCAAACCTTTAACCGGCTAATTACCAACCTGTCGCAGATACCGGTACAGCAGTACATTACCGAAAATGAATTTAACCGCCTAACCCGGGGAGTGCCCACAGTAATGGAAGCCCGGGTAAACGGGGAATACCAGCGAAATATTCGGCTATGGAATACGGCAGAAGCCACCCAGGGCCTACTGGCTGGCAGTATGGATAATCCCAGGGCCTGGTTTTTAATCCAGGCCCGCTACATCGAGCAGCTCCGTCAGGTTAAAGCACAGTTACTCAAATCGCTGGAATAGGCTAAAACTGCAGCTGGGCGTAGCCCTTCAACTGGTACTCAGTAAGAATGGTGAGCGCAGCAATTGAAACCGTGATATCTTCGTGAATTTTACTTTCCATAAACCCGCGGGCTTTTAACGACTGCCCACACACAAAAAGCTGAACGCCTGCATCGGAAAGGGCCCGGATCAGTTCAGTGTTAGGGTTATCGGTTCCGTATTTTTTCTGGTAGTCAGCATCGCTGATAACCGTAGGAGTGGCCAGGGAGTGAATAACCCCAACTACTTTCAGGTTGTTAGCAGATACACCGCCCAGCCCGTGTAGATTCATCATGCGGGCAATATTGTTCAGGGCAGGGTTCAGCTGGTCCGGGGAGGCGCTGCCTCCTTTAATATCAATAACGACCGGGTAGGTAAGGACGGAATCGGGAAAACGGGTAGCGGAAGAGATGTTATAAATTCCGCCAAAATCTTTCACTACAGGAAATTGTTGGGCCATTGCGCTAAATAATGTTATTGAAAAGAACAGGGTAAGGAACAGTTTCATGCTGTATTTTTTCTGTGAACTTGCACAGGAAGCATAAAAAAAACAAGCCCAAATACCCGGACCTGTTTCTATTGCTAAATTTGAAGACCAGCTAAATCAATTATTTTCTTCAACTTTTCAATTCAGTTCTCTTACCAATTCGCCTGTTCTGCGCTGGGTTTCATTGTCCTGGTAGTAAAAGTTTGCTTCTTTACCGAACGTAAAATTTTTTGTGTAATACTGCAGCGCTTTTTCCGGCAGGTTAATTTCCTCGCAATAAAAAACTTTTACTTTCAGGTTATAGGCATTTGCCTTAATTTCTAACGACTTGTTAGGCCAGGAAGCTGCTTCCTTCAGGTTCACCCCTTTGCGCATACATTTTTCAGCAGGCTCGGCCCGGGTTTTCCAATCGCCTGGGCGGTAGCTTCAACTGCATCACG
>CAZIWJ010000163.1:0-5221 GCA_964542855.1 uncultured Roseivirgaceae bacterium | reverse complement strand
GGTACATCCGGAAATTTAATTGCTATTGCGTATATTTGCGGCCCGGGATATTTACCATTGTTTTGCATCTCCCTTTTATCAGGAGGAACTTCACTAACCGGCATCACTGAAGATAGTTTATTTTTTGAAACACACGCCCGGCATACCAGAAAGCTAATGGATAATCAAACACTGCTTAAGAAAAAATTCGATGTTAAAGAGCTTGAGCTGAATTCCCTGCTGGAAATTACGCAAGCTATTAATAATAACCTGCCGGAAGACTCCCTGTATAAAATTTACAATTTCACCCTCAGGGCCAACCTGAGCATTAACAAGCTGGCGCTGTACGTATTTGATGAAAGTAAAAAAGTGTGGGAATGTAAAACCTGGTTCGGCACGAAGAAAGATTACAGCAAGGAAGATTTACCCACCGATTTTTTGGAAATCAGGGAAACCAGCGAGTTGGCCAACCTGGAAGCAACAGAAGGGTTCGACGAATTCGATACCATTATCCCGGTTATTCATAACGACCGGCTGCTGGCATTTGTGCTGGCGGGCGGACCGCAAACGGCAGTAAATAACCCTAATGCCAGTACCACATTCATTCAGGCGTTAAGCAACATTATTATTGTGGCCATTGAAAATAAAAAACTGGCCCGCAAGCAACTCCGGCAGGAAGCCATTAGAAAGGAAATGGAAATTGCCCGCGAAGTGCAGCAGTTCCTGTTCCCTTCCAGCCTTCCGAATACCAAAGGCTTAAAAGTGTTTGCCGAATACCAGCCCCACTTTTCGGTAGGGGGCGATTACTACGACTACATCGAGATGCAGAACGGAGCCCTCCTGGTGTGTGTAGCCGACGTATCGGGAAAAGGCGTGCCGGCAGCCCTGCTGATGTCTAACTTCCAGGCTGGGCTACGTACCCTGGCCCGGCAATCGGCCGATTTAAAGACCATTGTTTCGGAACTGAACTTCCAGATCCTGCAGAGTGCACACGGGGAAAACTTCATCACTTTTTTTGCTGCCATATACAGCCCGCAAACCCGTAAACTGCACTACGTAAACGCCGGCCACGTTCCTCCTATGCTCATTAACCATGCCACCGATACCGTAAAACAACTGAAAACCGGCACCCTGATTCTGGGTTCTTTCCATCCGCTCCCCTTCCTGGAAGTGGGCGTGGAAGAAGACCTCGACGAGTTTCTGCTCTTTGCTTACACCGACGGGCTTACGGAAACCTTTAACCGGGAACAGGAAGAGTACGGTATCGACCGGTTACAGGAGTTTCTTAGCGAAAGAAAGCGGTTAAAAATTAATAAACTGCACGAACAGCTGTTCCGGGAAATGGAGGAATTCAGCGGGTCGCAGGCGCACCACGATGATATTACCCTGCTTACGTTAATGGTAAACCGGGAATTATTACAACAAGAAACCAACGCCGCCAAATGAATTTTTTTAAGACCCCGCAGTTACTTAAAAAAGTTTACCCCAACCTTACCTGGGACCGCTTCGAAGAAACCAGTGAAAAGGAGATTTTCCTTACTTTCGACGACGGCCCCATGCCGGAAATTACCGATTTCGTGCTCGATATCCTGGCCGGATACCAGGCCCGGGCTACTTTCTTTGTCATTGGCAACAACGTGCAGAAGCACCCGGAAGTATTTAAAAACATAATGGCTAACGGCCACCGGATCGGTAACCATACGTTTCATCACCTGAATGGCTGGAAGACGTCGAATGCCGATTATTACAACGATGTTTCGGCCTGCCAGCTGACCATGACCGAGGCCGGGTTTAATACCCCCAATAATGAAAAGGGTCTCATGCGGCCCCCTTACGGTAAAATCCGTAATGCCCAGATCAAGTACCTGAAACAAATTTACAACATTGTGATGTGGGACGTACTGAGTGGCGATTTCGACCAGGACTTTGCCGGGGATAGATGCCTCAGAAAAAGCATTCAGCACACTAAACCGGGTACCATTATTATTTTTCACGACAGCCATAAAGCTGCTAAAAACCTGAAATATGTGCTGCCCCGGTACATCGAAAACTTCGCCGAACAGGAATACACATTTGCCTCTTTATGAGTACAATCGTTACTGCAATGCTGGTTTTTATCTGCATTACCATCGTGGTTGATGTGCTGCTGATCATCGTATGGAAACTGAATTTTAAAAACTATCACGCTACTCCGCTTCCCGGCCTCAACCTGCCGCAAGTCAGCATCCTGCTGGCCGTACGGAACGAAGAGGAAAACCTGGCCCGCTGCCTGGACAGCTTACTGGCCCAAAATTACCCGCCAGACAAAATGACGATCCTGGTAGGCGACGATGCTTCTACCGATAACACCCGGGCAATTATCGAGAGCTACCGCCAAAAAGACTCCCGCGTGCAATTGGTGGATGTAGATCATTTCCTGGGAGAAGCCCGCGCCAAAGCAAATGCACTGGCCCACCTGGCCCGGGCGAATGCTGCCCTGGAGGCTCCCGGCGAACTGCTCCTGATTACCGATGCCGACATGTACCTCCAGCCCCGCTGGGCGCGAGGTATGGTCGATATCTACCGGCAGGCCCCCGAACATAAAAAACCCGGGGTGGTAACCGGTTTTACCATAATGCAGAACCCGGGGCTGTGGGCACAGTTGCAAAGCATCGACTGGATGTTTGCCATCGGTATGGTGAAAGTAGCTTCCGACCTGGGACTGCCGGTAGCTACCATGGGTAATAATATGATGATTAGCCGGAAAGCCTACGAAGCCACCGGGGGTTACGAAAATCTGCCCTTCTCTATTACCGAAGATTTTCAAATTCTTCACCTGACCGTTAAACTGGGGTTCCCTTTTTACAATGCTATTGATCCGACGGTGCTGGGCTTTACCCGGCCCACGCCTTCATGGAAAGATCTGGTGCTACAACGCCAACGCTGGATGTACGGGGCAGTAAAGCTGCCGTGGCCGTTCGTGTTTATTTTATCGGTGCAGTCGGTTTTTTATCCCCTCATTGTTGCCTTGTTTTTCCTGGCCCCGGTGCAGGCACTGGTATTACTCCCGGCAAAGGTGCTGTTTCAGGCAGGGTTCATCAGCCTGGTACGCCATCGCCTTTACCCCGATAAAAGAGTGAAAAAGTTGCGGTTTTACCGTTTCCTGTTTCCCTACGACCTGTACTCGGGCGTCCTTACGCTGGCCACCATCGGCATGTACCTGTTCTGGCCGCGTGTGTACTGGAAAGGCCGTCGCTTTTAATGGAAATTAATAAACCCGTTGTGGCACTGCCCATTTTTCATGTGAGTACAGGCAATGACTAATTGCTTAAGTTTGCCTATCCGGTTTTTCCGCGGGAGTGCCCTGGTCTTTGCCGCAGCTGCGAACTACTTTATTTCCCTGGAGCCAGGAAATGAACATAATATATCGCAAATATGAACTTCTGCATACATCATTAGCGTAACTGAAACAGGTAGATAAAATCCGATAAAAATCTCAGGCTAAAATGAATACCATGAATTTAATAGATACTCATTCCCATATTTACGCCGAACAATTTCAGGATGACCGCGCAGCCGTGATGCAACGCATTCGCAACGCGGGCATTGAAAAAGTATACATGCCCAACATCGACGGCGATTCCATCCCGGCCATGATGGAAATGGAAAAAAACTACCCCGACCTTTGCGTACCCATGATGGGGCTGCACCCCTGCCACGTTACCCAAAACTACCGCGATCAACTGGCCGAAGTGGAAAACTGGCTGAACAGCCGCCCTTTCGTGGCCGTGGGCGAAATTGGCATCGATTTATACTGGGATACCTCCCTGCAGGAAGAGCAAACCATCGCCTTCCGCGAACAGATTAACCTGGCCAAATCGCATAACCTGCCCATCGTTATTCACTGCCGCAACTCGTACCACGAAATTGTGCAAGTACTGGAAGAAGAGAACGACGAGAAGTTATGGGGTATCTTCCACTGCTTTACCGGAACGGCCGAAGAAGGGCAGCGGGTCATTGAACTCGGGTTCTACCTGGGCATCGGTGGAATTGTTACGTTTAAAAACGCCGGGCTAAGCGAAGAAGTAGCCCAGCTTCCCCTCGATAAACTGGTGCTGGAAACCGACAGCCCCTACCTGGCCCCGCATCCGAAAAGGGGAAAACGCAATGAATCGGGTTTTCTACCTTATATTGCAGAAAAGATTGCCGAAGTACATAACACCCCGGTTGAACGAGTGGCAGAGGTGACCACGGCTAACGCAAACAAAATTTTTTCACGCGGGCATGGATGAAATAATAAAAACCCTTCAGGAAGGCACTCACGGGCACTACCGGATTGTTAATATTAACACGGCCTCCCCACGGCAGCCCAAGGGGTCGGTATTAATCATTTACACTGGCGGTACGCTGGGCATGTCGTACGACGACGACGGGGCACTGGCCCCCTTTAACTTTGCCCGTATCCTCGATAAAATTCCTTCCCTAAAGGAGTTCGACCTGCACCTAACGGTGATTTCTTTTCCCAAATTAATCGATTCCTCCAACGTATCGGCCGAACACTGGGTCGATATGGCCTACATCGTTAATGAAAACTACAACCTGTACAGTGGCTTTGTAGTGGTGCACGGAACCGATACCATGGCCTACAGCGCCTCGGCACTCAGTTTCCTGCTCGATGGGCTGAACAAACCCGTGGTATTTACCGGGGCTCAGCTTCCTATCGCTGCCCGCCGGTCTGACGCCCGGGAAAATTTTATTACCGCCCTGGAAATTGCCTCGGCCCATAAAGACGGCATTCCGCTGGTGCCCGAAGTGAGTATCTTTTTCGGCGACCTTCTGCTTCGGGGCAACCGCAGCACCAAGGTGCAAAGTGTGCACTTCGATGCGTTCGAGTCGTACAATTACCCGCGGCTGGCCCAGAGCGGCGTGGAAATCGATTACAACCTCAGGGCCATTCAACCTTACCAGCCGAACAGGGAGTTAACCTATTTTAACCGGATGGATACCAACGTGGCCCTGCTGAAAGTGTATCCCGGCATCAGCCGCCGTTTCGTGGAAAGTATCCTGAAAATCCGGGGGCTTCGTGGGGTAGTGGTGGAAACTTTCGGTTCCGGTAACGTGCCTACCAGCGATTTCCTGCTCGATAGCCTGGCCGATGCGGTGAAAAGAGGGATGATCATCCTGAACATTTCGCAATGCTACGGCGGGCGCGTGGTACAGGGCCGCTACCAGACCAGCAAAAGCCTCAATGGCATTGGGGTAA